>JAHJSF010000143.1 GCA_018830405.1 Nitrospinota bacterium
GCTAAGGTTGTTGATTGCCTCGTGGACTCTTCTCCTCTTAAAAGGGAATTGGTTGAGGGGGTCGATATCATGGTGGTTAGAGAGCTCACCGGCGGGATCTATTTCGGGCAACCGAGGGGGGTTGAAACGCTGGCCGACGGTACGGAAAGAGGTGTAAATACAATGGTTTATACCTCCGGCGAAGTGGAACGGATAGCCAGAAGCGCCTTTGAGATTGCCCGCAAAAGAAGTAAACGTCTTACCTCGGTGGATAAGGCCAATGTCTTGGAGACAACCGAGATGTGGAGAAAGGTAGTCACCAGAGTTCACAAGGAATATCCTGATGTTACCCTTAACCATATGTATGTCGATAACTGCGCCATGCAGCTTATTCAAAGGCCCAAGCAGTTTGATGTAATAGTGACAACAAACCTATTTGGGGATATATTGAGCGACGAGGCCTCTATTCTTACCGGTTCTATAGGGATGCTCCCCTCGGCCAGTCTTGGGGGAAAGGTGGGGATGTACGAGCCGATACATGGTTCTGCCCCCGACATTGCAGGGCAGGGGATTGCCAATCCGATAGCTACAATACTTTCTGCGGCCATGATGCTCCGCTATTCCTTCAACAAGGATGAGGCAGCCGATGAAATAGAATCTATTGTATCAAAGGTTCTTAATGAGGGTTACAGGACAAAGGATATCTATACCAAGGGGACAAAATTGGTCGGAACTAAAGAAATGGGAAGGATAATAGCCGATGAAATCAGGTAGCAAGAAGGGGTATCATGTTGCGGTAGTCGGGGCTACCGGTCTGGTCGGTACCGAGATGATAGCGATTCTCCAGGAGAGAAAGTTTCCAGTTGAGCGTCTTTTGCCGTTGGCCTCTGAGAGGTCAGTGGAAAAGGAGATTGAATATAACGGAAATATGTTCAAGGTGGAAGAGCTTACCAAGGACTCGTTTAAGGGGATAGATATTGCCCTCTTTTCAGCCGGTGGTGACCGGAGTAAGGAGTTTGCCCCCTATGCCGTTAAGGCCGGGGCGGTTGTCATAGATAACAGCAATGCCTTCCGTATGGATAAGGATGTCCCCCTTGTTGTGCCTGAGGTTAACCCCGAGGCGATTAAGGGGCATAAGGGGATTATTGCTAACCCTAACTGTTCTACTATCCAGATGGTGGTTGCCCTAAACCCTATACACAAAAAGGTTGGGATTAAGCGGATAGTAGTCTCCACTTATCAGGCTGTTTCCGGAACCGGTAAGGCGGCCGTTGAGGAGTTGGCGGAACAAACGAGAAATTTAATGGCCGCTTTGGACCCGGCCATTAAGGTCTATCCCCATAGAATAGCCTTTAACTGTCTACCCCATATTGACCAGTTCCTTGAAGGTGATAATACGAGGGAAGAGGAAAAGATGATCAATGAGACACGTAAGATATTAGGTGATGCCTCAATTGGTGTCTCGGCCACCACCGTTAGGGTTCCTGTTTTCTATGCCCATTCCGAGTCGGTCAATATTGAAACAAAGGAGAAGATAACTGCTGCCGAGGTCAAAGCCCTTTTAAAAGATGCCCCCGGAGTTAAGTTGATGGACGATCCGGCCAACAATGTTTACCCCCTAGCCTCTATAGCGGCCGGCCAAGATGAGGTCTTCGTCGGCCGGATCAGAGAGGATAGGTCTATAGCCAATGGAATTAACATGTGGATCGTAGCCGATAATCTTAGAAAAGGGGCTGCTTTAAATGCCATTCAGATTGCGGAAATGGTAGAATGACAGGGATTGAATGTTTCTATATGTCAACAAGAAGATAGGAGGGAGTCATGCCTGAAGAAAAAGCGAGCACAGAAAGAGAGGGTACTGATATCTCAAGAGAGGCCGTAGCTGAACTCAAGAAGTTGGTGAAAGAGGCCGCCACGGAGAGAAAGTCTCTCCATGTGATTGTTGACTACATCGAAAAGAACAAGGATATCCTTCTGCAGCAGGAGGCTGTGCTAAAGAAGTTTGAAGAGAAGATGCCGCAGCTTGACAGGGTTATCAAAGATGTTGATTCCAAGTCAGATGACCTTAAAAATATCGATATTTCCCTCAAAGAGATTCAGCAGGCCTATTCCGAGACCAGGGGAATGATAGATTCCCACAAAAAAGAACTCGCCAATGTCAGTCTCTTAACAGAGAAGGTAAACAGTAAGATACGTTCTCTGTCACAGCAGAGGGTTTTGGTTGAGAAGGCCAACGAAGAGGCCGGACGACTTAATGTCCTCTTCTGGGATATGGAGACGAGGATAAAAAAGCTTAATGAAGAAAATAAGCTGGTCAGAAAATCTGAAAAGAATATCGGCCGCCTTGAGGAGATGATCTCCTCCGCCAATGTGCACATGGAGGGGCTGGCCAAGTATGAGGGGACGATATCGGAGTCAGAGAAGAGGATAAAACAGATGATCGACCTTACCGGTGACCTGGAAAACAAGGTAACCAAGCTGACGAAGGAGAGGGGGGTTATAGACGGCTTCTCCCGCGATTCTCAGGCCCTAAAGGGGATGCTGGTCGGGATGGAGAAGAAGGTCGAAGAACTGACGAAACAGGGGGGCCTTGTTGAGGAGATGGGGGAAGAGATTAAAGCCCTATCTGCCGGTCTGAGTAATTTAAGGGTTGAAGCCAAGAATATCATGATGAAAGAGGATATGATAACCCGTGTCAGCAACCGTCTCAGAACTCTCGAAACCCTCAACAATGACGTCGAGGCAAGCACTGCCCGTATCCGTGAGGAAAAAGAGATGGTTGCGGCAACAGAGGAGAGGATAAAAAGTCTCAATGCCTTCCTCGCCGACAATGTTTCCAATAAGATAGAAACCCTTAAGGATGATATGGTCTTGATTGGGGAGGCCTCGGCCAAGATAGAGGAGTTTAACGATACGATCAAGACCCTTGACTATAATACAGAGAGATTCAGGGAGGAGAACAGGCTGGCCGAGGAGGTTAGGGGGCAGCTTGAAGATATAGGGGGGCTTCACGAAGAACTTACCAAGAGGATAGAGGAGCTCAATAAGAGGGGCGTCCTGATTGAGCAGGTGGAGAAGAAGGTCAGCGATATGGGGTCGACCATTGTCAGCCTTGATGTCAAGATAGAGGGGCAGCTTCAGAGGAAGGCCATTGTTGAGAAATTGGAGAAAAAACTCGACAGTCTCAACTACTTTATCGACGAGGCCAGTATAAAGGCCGCAAGCATTGGTCAAAAGATACACTTCTTGGAGAATGTGGATAAGAAGATGGATCAACTTAAGGATATGACCAAGCAGATAGAGGAGAAGATATTAGATACCTCCAAAGAAAGGGCCCAGATAGACGCCCAGGAGAAGAGGGTCACCCACCTATTTTCAAAACTGGACGTCATGGAGGATACATCCAATAAGAAGCTTGGGGAACTGGCCGAGGCCAATGAGCAGTTGGATATGATTTCTGCCATAAATAAGGAGCTTACCAGGACGTCCGAGGAGTTTGAAAACAGAAAATCGGCTATCGAAAAATCTGTCGATGAGATTAGACCGGTCGAAAAGAGCCTGTCGAGCCTTAATGAGAAACTTCTGGATATAGAAAAACGAACGAAAGACTTGAAGGAAGAAGACGACTTTGTTAGTATGATTGAAAAGAAAATAGAGGACTTGGGTAAAGTGGTTGGGGATGTTGACAAGAAGATGGTGGGCATACTTAACCAAGGTTCTGCAGTAGAGAGGGTTAAAGAAGAATCTCAGAGATTGGTTGCCGTTCTTGCCGATGTTAAGAGTGAGGTAGGCAAGATAGAGAAGGATAAAGAGAGGTTGGCCGCTATTACAGATAGAATCAATCAGCTTGATTCTGTTGTGGGGCAGACCGATAGTAAGATAAAGACCCTGACCGGCAAGATGGAGCTTATAGGCAAGACGGAAAAGAGGTTAAACGGTCTTGTTTCCCTTGCCGAAGAGGTTGACCTGAAGTTGAAGGCCCTTGAGGAGGAAGAGAAGGTTATCAACAGGGCCGGAGAGCAGATTGCTGAATTGCGTTTCCTTCTTGATGAGGTAGAGCATAAGGTAGGTTCCTCTGCCGAGCGGCAAAGTTAGAAGTTAGTAAAAAGATTAAGGGGATGTAGTTCAGTTGGTTAGAACGCCTGCCTGTCACGCAGGAGGTCGCGGGTTCGAGTCCCGTCATTCCCGCCATCTTATTCTGTGTTCCCTGCCAAACTATTATTCCGCGCATAAGTATGAAGAGAGACGATATACTTGTCATTAAATGCCCCTGTTGTAATACCAACATAAGGGTAGATCTTGAGACCAGCAAGATTATTCATGTCAGCCAAGCCAAGACCAAACTATCTATGGAAGAAATGGTTAAAGGGGTCAAGGATGGCAAGGCCAAGGTTATGAACAGATTTGAAGAGGAAAAGGAGAAACTTAAAGGGCGTAAGGATGCCTTGGATAAGCTCTTTAAAGAGTCTGTTAAAAGGGTTACCGAGGGAGAGAGTAGTGCTTAATTGCCTAAATCTTGCTGTAGTCGACCGGCCTTTGACGCACTTGGCTTTGTCGTCAATCCTCGCCATAGGCCCTGCTATGGCTGCGGTTGGCTTCGCGCCAACAGCGCCAAATTCTCGCTCTTGGTACGGCGCAGACTTAGGCAACTAAACACTGGGGGTATAAAGGATGACAATATCGGGGGTTTAAATTGTCTATAAAGATTATTTCAGACAATCGTAGAGGTTACTACGATTACTTCATCCTTGAGAAGTATGAAGCAGGGGTTGTTCTAAAAGGGAGTGAGGTTAAGTCTCTCAGAGAGGGGAGAGTTTCCCTTAAGGATAGCTATGTATCTGTCTCAGGAGATGAGGTCTATCTTTACAACTGTCATATCAACCCATATTCTCACGATAGCAGCCGCAGCGACTATGACCCCCTCAGAAAGCGAAAGCTGCTCCTTAATAAGAGGGAAATAGACGATATAGCCGGAGAGATTGCCGAAAAGGGACTTGCCGTTATTCCCCTAAAACTCTATTTCAAGAAGGGGAAGGCCAAGCTGGAGATTGCCATAGCCAAGGGGAAAAAGTTGTATGACAAGAGAGAGGCGATAAAGAAGAGAGACAGCATGAGAGAAGCTGAAAAGATAATCAAGGAGAGAAGGTAGGTGGATAAGAGACCGATATTCGACTGGTTTTACGAACAAGGTGATCTATATGTGACTATTATGACCACAAACTCTCCCCTAATTAAAGTTCCCCCAGATATTATGAAAAAGAAGTTTGAAAAGCTTGTTATCGGTGAAAGCTCTACCCCGCGTCTTACTTATAACGAAGAGGGGATAAGTGTCTCAATGCGTTTTGGCCGCAAATTTGAGGATTGCTTTCTCCCCTGGGATTCTATTGTTGTTATGGAGGGGGAAGAAGCGGTAATCCAATTTGCCGTCAGCGATATTGAAGATGACCAGGTTGAGGAAGAGGGGGAAGATAGTAACGATAAAGAGAAAACCGGAGAAAAGGGGGAGAAAAAGGGGGGACACCTTAAACTGGTTAAATAGTTTGATAGTTTTAGGCTATTGTGTCCAAGATTGTCCCCATGTTTTTATCTTAGTTTTAGTTTCCCGCTGTTTGTTCTGCCGGCTCAAGCAGTTGCGGGTTAGAGATGGTCACATAAAATGACCCGAGGGAGACCTTAGATTTGATGATAATAGGCACCTTCCGTTCATCATCGCTAAACCAGATGTATATATCACCCCGCCTGTCGAATATCCCTTTGGTTTGTAGTATTACCTTGGTCTTATAGGCTCCAACCATCCTTCCCTCTATATCGACCAATTCATGGGCCAAGATGAGTGTTTCGACATCATAAAATTTCTTTTCGTCAAATACGCTTGTTTTTATACTTTCCCCCACCTTGAATTCTTGGGCGCGGACAGCATAAATAGCGGAGAGAATATCGATAGCGTATGGTTTTAGATCAAATTCTAACGGAGTTTTATCATCTTCCTGGTAGCTTACCTTTTTTAGTTCGTGGTCATATCTGGTAATTTTACTTTTAATGTATCTCCCTTCCTGCAAATTGGCCGAATAGTTGTAAGATTTTGTAAGCTCTAGGTTTGATCTTGCCTGCACAACATCCTTGACCCTAATCCCCAGATATTTCAACCATTCAGCCGAGGTTGTAGTGGCCTCTATATGGTAAGTCCCACCTATATTTACAATAGATAGTGTGGAGTGACCGGCCCCGACGAAGTTTTGCCATTTGATAGAGTATTCAAGGGTTTCTCTTGAAAAAATACTGTCTTTATTTATGGCCGAGGCGCTTCCTTTGGGGTAGAGTATAAGCCCCAAGAAGACGAGTAAGAATAGCAGCCTATATGAGTAGTTCTTCAAGCTCATTTGGTGCACCTAAGATATAATCAGGTTTAGAGGATAAATCGTCCTTATCTATTGTCCCCCCCCAAAGGGCCAGAGCGGTGGCAACCCCAGCCGCATCACCGGCCATTATATCAGCTTCTGTATCCCCTATAAAGATTGTTTCCTCGGCAGAGGTTCCTGTATCTTCAAGCAGCTTCAGCATACCCTCCCCATCAGGTTTGGCCCTGATTACATCATCTCCGGTAACTATGGCCCCGAAGGTGTTATCCAGCCCGAGCTGCTTTAGGGTTATAGTTGTACCGTGTCGCCCTTTGCCCGTAAATAGGAACAGGCTCAAGTTACGGGAGGAGATTAGGTCTATAATTTCTCTAATCCCCTCAAACAGGGTAACGCGATGGCTGTTCCCCACATAGTAACTATGCAGATTGGTGAGAGCTTGTCCTACCTCATGAGATGGGACAAAGTTGGCTATAATATTCTCCTCAGAGGGGCCGAAATAGGATGAAATCTCTTCGTTGGAGTGTATCCTGTTGCTGTACGGACTTATTACGTGGTTAAAGGCGTCAAATATTACGGGGAGGGTGTTGGTTAGGGTGCCGTCGAGATCGAATACCACTGTCTTAAACCTTTTCATATTATTTGCCGCACACGGTTAAATTTTTTATTCTAAGTGACGGGGAGCCTATCCCCCCGAAGAAGCGGAGGTCATTCCCCACCTCCACTATATCCATGAACAGATCAAGCATATTCCCGGCGATGGCCACCCCGCGCACCGGATAGGCCTTCTTTCCCCCCTTTATCCAGAGCCCCGAAGTCCCTATCGAGAAATCTCCGGAGATAGGGTCAGCTGTATGCACCCCCATCGCCTCGGTAATATAAAATCCATCCCCTATGTCAGACATAAGGTCTTCTACTGAAAGAGTACCTTTATTGATGTATAGATTGGTTAACCCTACGGACGGGGGGAGTTTGAAGCTCCCTCTTGTTCCGTTTCCGGCAGACTCAATATTCTCCTTGGCGGCGGTATATCGGTTATGGAGAAAACCGGTTAAAATTCCCTTGTTTATTAAAACATTACACTTGGTTGGGGTTCCCTCGTCATCCACAGGGGAAGACCCTATTCCCCCCTCAAGTCTTCCGTTATCGATAATATTTACCTTGGGAGACACTATAGATAAGCCTGTCTTCCCAATCAGCATAGACTTCCCCTTCTGCACCGAGTCCCCCTTAAAGGATGAGGCGAGTATCGATAGAAACTGCGAGGCAACCGTATTCTCTATAATGACGGGGACGGAACGAGTCTCGATGTTTCTTCCCCCCAGCATATCAATGGCCGTTTTGGCCCCTCTTATTCCTATTTCCTCTACCTTTAGGTTGCTGTAATACCTTTGATAGTCGTAATCTGAACCCACCTCTGAGCCATTCTCATCCTTAGCCGTCACCTCTATTGAAGAACCGCAAATAGTTTCGAGCCAGGAGACATTAAGCCCGCTTGAGCTTAATATCAGGGTTTCCTTGGTAGTATCACCGTAAGAGGCGGAACGAACCTTATCTACCCTTGAATCATAAGAAAGGGCGCTCTTTTCAACCCTCATGGCCCTATCTATCTTCTCGGCCTCACTTATGGAGGGGAGGTTACTATCGTATATTCCCAGTTCAGGCAGCTTTCCTGCCTTGGCCGCGAAAGAGGTATACTTATCAGGTTCATTTGAGAGGGCGTTTTCTATGGCCTCTTTAACCAGCCTGCCGACGGCCTGGCCATCGGTTATTGTGGTGTATGAAAAGCCTAGCTTCCCATCCTTAATAACCCTTATAGCTGTTTCTAAGGTTGCCGACTGCTCAAAGGAATCGACCTTCTGCCCTTTAACCCCTATATTAGTCGATTTTTTCTTCGAGACGTATACCTCGGCCTCATCCCCCCCACCACTTATAGCCTTATCTATTATCGACTTGCCGTATAACTCTATATCCATAAAACTCTCTTTATTTTACGTGTGATTCTTAATGGCAACCTCAGGGGAACATTATACTATAGGGGGAGAAATAGCTCCATTTATGGGGGAAAGAAAAACCCCTTCCCCTTATTATAAGGGGGAAGGGGGCTTGGGAAAAAAGAACAATGTCTGAAAGGCGTTACTCAGGGACAACGTTAGTGGCCTGCAATCCCTTTGGTCCTTCTGTTATCTCAAACTGTACCGGCTGGCCTTCATTAAGAGTCTTGAATCCTTCCGCTACAAGGGCAGAATAGTGAACAAAAACATCCTCCCCTTTTTCCTGCTGGATGAACCCGAAACCCTTTTTGTTGTTAAACCACTTCACTACACCTTTTGCCACGATAAGCCTCCCACTAAAAGATTTGTAGTTATCCCGTCAGTTACCTATCAGCTGTAATTGCCTGATGCGAACCGTTCCATACAAAATATACTCGAATCAGGGTAATTTCAAGTCTTTTTTGGCAATCTTTTATACGGGTTTAACTACTACAAATCCTCTATAATCGCCTTTCTTTTCTGCTGATATTCTTCCTCGGTAATTATCTTTTCATCCTTCAGTTCCTGCAAAATTTTTAACCTCTCAGTTACGTTTAAGCTCTGGGTTTTTATCTTTTCCATCTTGGTCTCTTCTTTTTCCTGCAGCCTAGCCTCCATTACCTTGTTCATGTCAAAGATGAGCCAATTATTATGTTCTGAGGTAGGTTTAGAGAAACCTTTTGATGGGTCTGAAAGAAGGCGTATAAAGTAATCGGTTGAGGATAGCCGCCGTGGGTCCTTATAATTTCGCTCCTTTTTACGGTCGTAGGGGCGTCCCATATTGCCTATTATAATTTCATAGTTAATATTTAAAAAGACGATGTTTAGTTTGCTATCCTTTACAAAGGCTATACCGTCGGTAAGGTGGTTAGTTTTACCTAGGTAACCGTCCCTTATAACGATAATCGAGAAATTTACCCATTGATTGTTGTTGGCTCTGCCCAAGGCTTCAGATAGTTGGGGGGCCAGCCTGTTGCTTTCCTCATCGTTGAATACCTTGTCTCCCTCTGACCAATTTGAAAAAACCAGTTCCTCGGTTATTATCGAATCCAGAATGTTTTTTATCTTGGCCACCTCGATTTCAGCCGGGTGGTTATATTCTCCTACTGAGGCGGCATTATTACTATATTGCTCTAACCAGACATGTTCTTCCCCTTTTTCAAATATAGGGGTATGGATAGTCCTTGAGGCACATCCGGTCAAAAGAAGCGTTAGGGTGATCAAAGAGAGAAGGCCAGCGAGTCTTTTTTTCATCATGGGAAAAACTCCAAAAAAAGTGAAAGGGTTAGGATATAATTCAGTGAGCCGTGCGGGGATCGAACCTGCGACAAGCTGATTAAGAGTCAGCTGCTCTACCAACTGAGCTAACGGCCCAAACAATCTAAGCATTCTACCAATCAATATCTTACGAGTCAAGAAAAGGGGGGGATCAACTATTTACAAGGATCCGGCAGATTGAGAGACAATGCCTCCTCCAACTGATGGGCTACCCGGTATATAATATCTTCCTTAAAATGATTTCCGATAAGCTGAACTCCTATAGGAAGCCCATCCACCAAACCGCACGGCATAGATATGGCCGGAAGCCCGGCCAGGTTAACTGATACGGTATATATGTCGGATAGATACATCTCGAGCGGGTCGGCCGTCTTTTCCCCTATTTTAAAGGGGAGGTTTGGGGTAACGGGGGAGATGATAATGTCAACCTTCTTGAAGACCTCAGAAAACTCTTCTCTTATTACCTTTTGCGTCTTGAGGGCCTTAAGATAGTAGGCATCATAATATCCGCTGCTTAGGGTATAGGTTCCGAGCATGATTCTCCGTTTGACCTCTTTCCCAAACCCTTGACTCCGCGTCTCATGGTACATGTTGATTAGATTGGAATCTCCATTCCTCCTCACCCCATACCTAACCCCATCGTAGCGGGCCAAGTTTGAGGATGCCTCGGCCGGGGCGAGGACATAGTAGCAGGGGATGGCATACTCTGTTGTTGGGAGGGATACATACGTAAATTCTGCCCCCAACCTTTTAAGAACGTCCATAGAAGCTTCTATCCCCTTTTTGATTTGAGGATTGAGGGCATCGCTAAAATATTCTATTGGTATGCCAATCTTTAGCCCGCCGATATCCTTTTCCAACAACTCCTCATAGGGGGGGACGGGGATGTCGACGCTGGTTGAATCGAGCGGGTCATGCCCTGATATTATTTCGAGCAGTTTGGCGTTGTCCCTGACATTGTTGGTAATAGGCCCTATCTGGTCAAGGGATGAGGCGAAGGCCACCAGCCCGAATCTTGAGACACGGCCATAGGTTGGTTTCATTCCAACCACCCCGCAAAAGGCCGCAGGCTGTCTTATGGAGCCCCCTGTATCTGAGCCGAGGGCAGCCGCGGCCAAGCCTGAGGCTACCGCTGCAGCCGAGCCGCCGCTGGAACCACCCGGGACGCAATCTTTGTTCCAAGGGTTTCTAACCACTCCGAAGGCAGAGTTCTCGTTGGAGCTTCCCATGGCAAACTCATCCATATTGGCCTTACCGAGTATTATTCCCCCCTCAGCCTTAATCTTCTTAACTACAGTAGCATCGTAGTTAGGGACAAAATTACCCAAGATCTTGGAGGCACAGGTTGTCTTTACCCCCTCGGTGCACATATTGTCTTTAATGGCCATAGGAAAACCTAAAAGTCTCCCCTTGGAGTCCCCCTTTTCTTTGGCCAGGTCGGCCTCTTTGGCTTGGGCAAGAATTGTTTCAGAAGGGGTGCGGCTTATATAGACATTGAGGTCTTCGTTTTTCTCCATCCTTTCGACGCAAAAACTGCTCATCTCTAGGCTTGAGACCTCCCCCTTTGATAGCTTATCTATTGTAAGGTCACTTTTATTCATTAGGTCTTTCCGTGTTCCCTTTATTTATAATTTACGTTATCGTCTGATATCCACATGAGCAATATAACCACAGAGACACTGAGGCACTGAGTTTTAAAACTGACCACACGGATATTTTTAATCCTTATCTACCTAAAGCTCCCCCTTTAGTAAAGGGGGATACAGGGGGATTTGAACCATCGGACTTAAAAAGTTCGTCTGATTTTGAAAGGTAAAAATCTCCCCCAACCCCTCTTTTTGAAAGAGGGGAGTATTTTGTAATTTATCTCATATATTCTTGAGATACTCTATCAGTAATCTAACCCCAACCCCCGTTGCCCCTTTAGGTAGGTAAGGATTCCCCTTTACATCCCAAGCCGTTCCGGCTATATCAAGGTGGGCCCACTTATACTTTGAGGTGAAGTTTTTGAGGAACGAGGCCCCTGTTATCGTTCCGGCCTGACCTGTCCCGCTATTCTTGATATCGGCTATATCACTCTTGAGGAGTTTGTCATATTCCTCCCATAGAGGCAGCTCCCATACCCTCTCCCCGCTTGCTTCACCCGCCTTCTTAATATTTTTTATAAGCGCATCGTCGTTCCCTAAGACCGCCGTGACGAAATGCCCTAAGGCGACAATGACTGCCCCTGTCAGGGTGGCCAGATCGATTACCGCCGCCGGTTTGTAACGCTCGGCATAGGTCAGGGCGTCGGCTAATATCAGCCTCCCCTCCGCATCGGTATTGGTTATCTCAATGGTTTTCCCATTCATAGATTTT
The DNA here is from genome assembly GCA_018830405.1 of Nitrospinota bacterium. GTDB lineage: Bacteria > Nitrospinota > Nitrospinia > UBA9942 > JAHJSF01 > JAHJSF01. Next base: position 12,005 of record JAHJSF010000143.1, read on the forward strand.
ACGATATCACCCGGCTTGCTGGCCCGGCCGCTCGGCATATTCTCAACGGCCGGTATTATAGAAACAAGATTGACCTTCAGTTTCAGCTTAGCCGCTGCGGCAATCGCAGCAATGGCTGCCGCCCCTCCCGACATATCCATCTTCATCTCATCCATATTCTTGGCATGTTTTAAAGATATACCGCCGCTGTCAAAGGTTACCGCTTTACCTACCACAACCGTAGGGGCCACCCCCTTTTTACCCCCGTCATATTGGAGTGTAATAAATTTTGGTTCCTGCTCGCTCCCCTTGGCAACGCTTAGAAGAGAACCCATCCCCATCTTATTCATGGCCGCCTTGTCGAGGATAGCGCACTTCAGTTTAAGTTCCTTAGCAATCTTCTTGGCCTCGTTGGCCAGGTAGGTTGGGGTGACCTTATTACTCGGGTGGTTGACCAAGTCTCTGGCGTAGGAGACCGATTCGGCCAAGATGGTTCCGTAGATAACCGCCTCTTTGGCCCCTTTAACCGGTTTTCCAGTTACTATGGTCAGCCCCTTAACCTTTTTTATCTCCTTAACATCATCTGTCTTGTAATTGTTAAAGGCGTAGAGAGAGAGTAGGGTTCCTTCGGTTATGGCCGTTACAGCATCCTTGCCGGTCACTTCCTCAGGGACATTATCCGCCAAAAGTGTGGAGAAGGTGCTTATCCCGTAATCCCTAACGGCCGTGGCCGATTTCCCCCCCCCCCTTCTAAGCTTTTCCAGAGTAAAATCCTTCTTTTTCCCCAGCCCTATCAGGAGGATGCTCTTGGCCGGCAGGGCCTTATAGGTATGGAGAAGATAGGTTTCATCTGTCTTTCCCCTAAACGATTTTGCGGCGATAATACCCTTTACGGTTCCCTTTAAGGCCTTATCTATCTCCGACAGGGTAGGGGACAACTTTTCCCCTTCAAAGTGTCCGACCACCAGACAATCGGTAGTATGTTTTAAGGCCTCTTCAACCTTTGATTTTATGTTCATATTTACTTCTCCAAATAGTTAAGACGATGAAATTGCTGTTACAACAAGATATCAGATGAGGGACCGGAGTGCCATAACTTTGTATCTCTTTGTTACTCCTTGCCTCATCATTACGGCGTATGTCTAATACGCCTCATTCTTCGCCTGCGTCGTGCCTCGACCTACTTTGTTCTGGCACTCCGGCAGAAAGTTTATTAAAGAGGGCATTAGTGATACTGAGGAGGGGATAGAGATTATGGTCATGACACCATTATTTGATTATGTGCTTTTTTTAAATAATAATTTTGTTTTTTCTTGAGATAAAATCGAGAAATGGGTATCTGCAACATAAAAAAGACCACTCAAAGCATGAAAATCACGCCTTAACTCTTCAGGAATCGTACTATCTTTTTTGTAGTCAAGGTGATGTGATATTGAGGCCCATGCATCCTGAGCTATGGTTCTTATTTGAATTTCAAAAGGGATGTTTTTTATTGTTTTATCTGCCTTAGGGTCTAATTGAGTGTTTTTTATTTTGCACTTAAGGTGAAGTGACATATAACCAAAAACATTTAACTCGGAGCTATTAATTTTAGGGTCATGACTAGAACAGCACATTAAAATATATGCTAATGTCTAGCTATGACAGTAAAAAACAGGTATGCAAAACGTTCGAAAATTTCAGAGGCTAAAATTCGTCAAATTGTGAAGCTTTTTTCACTAGATTTAAA
>JAHJSF010000144.1 GCA_018830405.1 Nitrospinota bacterium
AACAGGATACTTCTCTCTCAGGCTGAGATTCCGGACAGCTTTAAAAAGGCGACTATTGCGGTGGAGGATGCTTCATTTTATGAACATGGGGGGGTAAACCCCAGAGGTATCATGAGGGCGGCCCTTAGAAATATTTTGGCCGGCGGTGTGGTTGAAGGGGGGAGCACTATTACTCAGCAGCTGACCAAAATAATGTTCCTCACCCCTGAACGGACCTTTAGCCGCAAAATCAAGGAGGCCTTTCTGGCCATCAAGATAGATAGATCTTTCAGCAAAGATGACATATTGTCGATGTATCTTAATCAAATCTACTATGGGCATGGCTCATATGGGATAGAGGCAGCGGCCAAAACATATTTTGGGGCCAGCGCCAATGACCTTACCCTGGATGAGGTGGCCCTGATTGTAGGTCTTCCCAAGTCTCCCCGCAGGTATTCTCCCTATTTCTCCCCCGAGAGGGCCAAAAACAGACGTAACCATGTCCTCAGAAGAATGGCCTCGTTAGGTTATATCTCCGAGAATGAATTAAATGAATATTCCAACATGGAAATTGTTTTAAGAGAAGACAGGGAGGGGCGCAAAACAAACGCCCCCTATTTTACCGAATATATCAGGCAGTATCTTGAACAGAATTATGGGAGTAAGGCGATATATGAATCAGGGTTAAAGGTCTACACCACCCTTAAGCTTGATTATCAGGCGGCGGCCGAAGAATCGCTTAAAAGGGGGATTGAGGAGGTGGACAGACGTCTCGGTTACAGGGGCCCCCTTGGACATATCACCATTGGGGATGCGGGGGTCGATTGGGCCGAGGTTGCCTCCATTGCCAAGGAGGAGTATGACCCGGCGGATACTGTTTCTTTTACCCCTGATAACATCCTATTCGGCGTGGTTAAAGAGGTCACTCCGCGGCTGGCCACTATCTATTTGAATGGGGCCGTTGGGAAAATTGCCCTATCAGACATGAGATGGGCCCACCTCCGTAACAGGGAGGTTGATGCGGTTGGTATTCCGGATATTGACAGCATTGAGGGGATTATCAGTAAAGGGGATATTATAAAGGTAAAAATAGTATCACAGCTCCCCGACGGCGCATACAGTCTCTCCCTGTTTCAGGATATGATTGTAGAGGGCTCACTTGCATCTATAGACCCTAAGACCGGTTATATAAGGGCAATGGTTGGGGGATATGATTTTGCCGTCTCCCAGTTTAATAGGGCCGCTCAGGCCAAGAGGCAGCCCGGTTCCGCCTTTAAACCGCTTATCTATTCAGCGGCCTTTGAATATGGATATTCTCCGGCCAGTATATTCATAGATTCCCCGATCATCTTCGATAATACAGAGGCGGACCAGTGGAAACCGGAGAACTTTGAGAAGAGGTTCTACGGGGCTGTTAGTCTTAGAGACGCCCTGACCCATTCAAGAAATGTTGTTACCGTAAAGCTGTTGAAAAGCATTGGGATAAAGTATGCGGTTGATTATGTAAAGAGATTTAAGATAGATAGTGAAATGACCCCCGACCTCTCCCTGGCCCTCGGGACATCCACCATAACCCCTCTTGAACTTACATCCGTCTATGGGGTATTTGCCAATGGGGGGATTATGGCGACGCCAATGGCTGTAAAGGAGATAACCGACAGCAAAGGGAATGTTATAGAATCAAACAAGCCGGTATTGGAGCAGGTCATCTCCCCCGAAAATGCCTTTATGACCACCAGTGTTTTGCAGAATGTTGTGCAGGAGGGAACAGGCTGGCAGGCTAAGGGACTTAATAGGCCTGTCGGAGCTAAGACCGGAACCACCAACGAGTTTGTTGATGCCTGGTTTGTCGGGTATGTCCCGCAATTGGTTACCGGTGTATGGATAGGCATCGATTACGGAGACTCTTTGGGGAAGAACGAAACCGGTTCAAGAGCGGCCAGCCCTATCTGGCTCGATTTCATGAAAAAGGTATTGGAGAACCAGCCTGTAGAGACATTTAAGATGCCGGATGGGCTGGTCTTTAAAAGGGTCAATAAGAATGATGGTCTTCTTACCCTTCCCAACGACACAAACTACACCTTTGAGCCTTTCGTTATAGGGAAGGAACCGCAAGATTATTCTAAAGAGGCGGAAGCCGGCAGGAACAGGCTGAAGCTATAGCTTGGTTCCTTAACCGAGCGAGCTCCTATGTTTGGGTTTACTTAATTATCCCGCCAATTTAATGTATCCAAAATTCAACAGAGTTATACTAATTGTCCTTGATAGTGTCGGCGTTGGGGCCTTGCCCGATGCCGACAGGTATGGTGATGAAGGTTCGAATACCTTGGCCCATATCGGGGAGGCACTCGGCGGCCTTAATTTACCAAATCTTGAGTCGTTGGGACTTGGTTCTATTGTTGCTATTAAAGGGGTCAAGCCGGCCAAAAGGCCGTTGGCCTCGTTTGGTAAAATGGCCGAGCAATCACCCGGCAAGGACACCACAACAGGTCATTGGGAGATGATGGGAATTATCCTTAATCATCCCTTTCCCACCTACCCAAAAGGTTTTCCCCCCGATGTTATGGCCAAGTTTGAAGAAATTTCCGGTAGAGGGACACTGGGGAATAAGGTCGCCTCGGGAACGGAAATTATCAATGAGCTTGGGGATGAACACCTTAGAAGCGGCAAACTTATTGTCTATACCTCGGCTGATTCTGTCTTTCAGATAGCCGCCCATGAGGAGGTTGTCCCCCTTGAAGAACTTTATGATATTTGTACCAAGGCGAGGGCTATTCTTAAACCGCCCCACCTTGTGGCCCGAGTTATTGCCAGGCCGTTTATCGGTTCTAACGGCCGCTATATCAGAACGGCCAACAGGCACGATTATAGCGCCCTCCCGCCAAGCAAAACCCTTCTTAATATCTTGAGCGATAAAGGTATCCCCGTTATCGGGATAGGAAAGATAGGGGATATATTTGCGGGGAGCGGCCTTAGCAAATCTTACCGCACCGGGAGCAATCAGGGCGGTATTGCCAAGCTATTATCTCTTATGGATGAAGAGCCTGATGGTCTGATATTCATAAATCTGGTTGATTTCGATATGCTCTACGGGCACAGGAACGACCCGGTTGGTTATTATAAGGCCCTGAAGGAGTTTGATGAGTGCCTCCCCAAAATATTTGGGAAGCTTGGGGATGATGACCTGCTCATCATAACTGCCGACCATGGATGTGACCCAACCTTTCGGGGGACCGACCATACCCGTGAATACGTTCCCCTTATCGCCTACTCAAAAAAGGGGGGTGGGGTTAATCTTGGGGTAAGGGAAAGCTTGGCTGATGTGGCCGCCACGATAGCCGCTAATTTTAATGTTGATGGAACGGGGAAGGGGAATAGCTTCTTAGACAGTCTGTAGGGGAAGAGGGTTATATCTCTATAACATCCCCCCTCTTTAATATCGTGATATTCTTTCTTCCGGCTGATTTTATCTCCTCTATAATTTCTTCTTCATAGAGGGGTTTCAGGTGGTATATATAGATTGGTATTTCTTTATCCTCTATCTTGTCAAGATCTGGTAGGAGCCTCTCGAGGGTCATGTGGCAGCTAATCTCTGCCTCTCTCTTCATCCTGTTTGGGTA
>JAHJSF010000145.1 GCA_018830405.1 Nitrospinota bacterium
AGATGGGCAAATGGTTGTTGTTGATGGTCATATAGGGGAAGATGAACGGGGTATCTCAATAGGCGCTGTCTATGAGCATATTGAGGAAGTTCCTAAACCTTCTTGGGCAGATAAGGTGGCAAAAACGGCAAAAGAAAAAGGGATTACAATTGACCCCGAGTTTTTGGAAAAGATGCGGAAGAGAGAGAGTCTTGATTTTCCAAAAACACAAGGAATGTATGACCCGGAAAATGAAAAGGATAGTTGCGGAATAGGATTTGTGGCTAACATCAAGGGAGAGAAGTCACACCAGATAATAAAAGACGGACTGACAATTCTTGAGAACCTAACCCATAGAGGGGCAACCGGAGCCGACCCTGAAACGGGGGATGGGGCAGGGATACTTATCCAGATACCAGACAAATTCTTCCGCAAGGTATGCAGCCAAATCAATATAACCCTTCCCGATCCGGGTAACTATGCCATAGGGGTAGTCTTCCTCCCCCCCCATGAGGCCGACAGCAAAGTCATACAGAAGACAATTAATGCGGCTGTAGAAGGGGAAGGACTTGAGGTTCTCGGCTGGAGAGATGTCCCTGTCAATGAGACCGTTCCCGGTATTGTGGCCCGTAAGGGGATGCCGACAATAAAACAAATATTCATCAAAAACACCCTTGGAGATGTAGAGACTTTCGAACGTAAGGTCTATACCGCCAGAAGGGTCGTCGCCCAAAATGTTGCCAAACTGACACTAAACAGGTGGGACCTCTTTCATATCCCCTCTTTCTCTTCGAAGACCATTGTCTACAAGGGAATGCTGATTGCCCACCAGCTGCCAAAATTCTATAAAGACCTGAATGATGCGGATATGGTTAGTGCCCTGTCGCTCGTCCATCAAAGGTACAGCACCAACACCTTCCCCAGCTGGACATTGGCCCAACCATTCCATTTCCTCTGCCACAACGGAGAGATTAATACCCTGAGGGGAAACGTAAACTGGATGCTCTCCAGAGAGAACATATTTAAGAGTGACCGTTTCGGGGATGACATTAAAAAACTTTTACCAATTATACGTCCTTTAAGTTCAGACTCATTCAGTTTCGACAATGCCTTGGAGCTTCTGGTTATGAGCGGATATTCCCTTCCCCATGCAATGATGCTGCTTGTCCCTGAGGCCTGGGAAAAGGATTCTCTGATGGATGAGGATAAAAAAGCCTTCTACCAGTATAACGCCACCAAGATGGAGCCGTGGGACGGCCCGGCCGCTATAGCCTTCTCAGACGGAACATATATAGGGGCAACACTCGACAGAAACGGTCTCCGCCCGGCCAGATATATCATCACTAAAGATGACCGTATTATACTCGGCTCCGAGTCGGGTGTTTTGGATGTCCCTCCTGAGAATATAAGGGAGGCATGGCGCCTTCAGCCCGGAAAGATGCTTGTCTGCGATTTAAAGAATGGAAAGATCATAAAGGACGAGGAGGTTAAGGGGAAGGTAATAAAGGGGCATCCATACGCCAAATGGGTAGAGGATAATCTAATACGGCTTGAGGATGTTGAAGATACCGACTCAAAAGAGAAGGAGTCTACTCCACTCAAGGAATCTCAAATACTCTTCGGATACAACGTCGAATCTATAAACAAGATAATTGCCCCGATGGCCACCAATGGCGTAGAGCCGCTCGGTTCAATGGGGGCAGATACACCTCCGGCAATACTTTCCGATAAGCCGCAGATTCTCTATAATTATTTTAAGCAGCTCTTTGCCCAGGTAACCAACCCCCCAATCGATCCTATTAGGGAAGAACTGGTAATGTCGCTGACCTCCTACCTCGGGCTGGAGGGAAACCTGCTGCAGGAGAGGCCGGAAGACTGCCGCCGCTTAAAAGTTAGCCAGCCTATCCTGACCAATAAGGAGATGGCCAAGATGAAGAGCGGCAAGGCTCTAAAATGCTGTATATCTTCTACCCTATTCAATATTGCCGAGGGAGAGAAAGGCTTTGCCAATGCCTTGGATAAGATATGCAATGACGCTGTAAAATCAGTTGAAGGAGGATATCAGCTTCTCGTGCTTAGCGACAGGGGAGCCAATGCTGAAAAATGTCACCTACCTCCCCTTTTGGCTGTCGGAGCGGTTCATCATCACCTGATAAGAAATAAGGTCAGGGGAAAGATAGGGCTAGTCATAGAAACGGGAGAGGCCTTTGAGGTGCATCACCACGCCCTTCTACTCGGTTACGGTGCCGGGGCAATCAATCCATATATTGTCTTTGATACCATCGCCGCACTCCTTGAAAAGAATCTGATAAAGGGGAAGATAGATATCGATACTGCCATAGACCATTACATCAAGGCGTGTGGGAAAGGCCTCCGTAAGATATTCTCCAAGATGGGAATTTCTACCCTGCAGAGCTATATGGGAGCCCAGATATTTGAGGCAGTCGGACTCTGCCCCGACCTTATAGAAAAATATTTTGCCCTAACCCCGTCAAAAATAAAGGGGATTGGACTCAAAGAGGTAGCCGAAGAGACAATGGTTCGTCACAGGATGGCCTTCGATTCCTCCCCCATACCATCAGGGGGTGAATATGCCTGGAGGAAAGAGGGAGAGTACCATATGCTTAACCCTGAAACGGTTGTTAAGCTTCAACTCTCTACAAGGCGTAAAGATTATAAACTATTCAAAGAGTATACTTCCCTCCTCGACGAAAAGTCGGAGAATATTGGGACATTCAGAGGGCTCCTTGAGCTTGACCTTAAGGAAGACCGTTCCATCCCGATTGAAGAGGTGGAGCCGGTTGAAAGTATAGTTAAGCGTTTCAACACCGGGGCCATGTCTTACGGGGCCATCAGCACCGAGGCTCATGAAACCTTGGCTATAGCCATGAACAGGCTCGGAGCCAGAAGTAATACCGGTGAAGGGGGAGAGGCCTACGACAGGTTTACCCCTGATGCCAATGGAGACTCCAGAAGAAGCGCTATTAAGCAGGTTGCTTCCGGGCGTTTCGGCGTTACAGCCAACTACCTGACCAATGCGGATGAGATACAGATAAAGATGGCTCAGGGGGCCAAGCCTGGCGAAGGGGGGCAGCTTCCCGGACACAAGGTCAATGAGATAATCGGCCGGGTGAGACATACCACCCCCGGAGTCGGACTCATCTCCCCTCCCCCGCACCATGACATCTACTCTATTGAGGATTTGGCCCAGCTGATATTTGACCTGAAGAACTCTAATCCGAGGGCTGATATATCGGTCAAACTCGTTTCTGAGGTTGGGGTTGGAACAATTGCTGCCGGTGTGGCCAAAGGGAAGGCGGATAAGGTTTTGATAAGCGGATGTGAAGGGGGGACAGGGGCATCTCCCCTGAGCTCGATTATGCACGCCGGACTACCGATTGAATTAGGACTGGCTGAGACCCAGCAGACCCTTATCCTTAACGACCTTAGGGGGAGGATTAAACTGGTTACA
>JAHJSF010000146.1 GCA_018830405.1 Nitrospinota bacterium
ACCGGACAATTCTATTTGTTGACAACAGGGGGAAGGGGAACCACTCACCTTAACCGCCCTCTCATTTTTAGGCACATGGACATAACATCAGGATAGATAGACCGAGTCGACCCCAACTATCTTCCCCACCTCGTCTATCATCTCGTCGGTGGGATCAACCTTGATTGAGTCGTCCACAGCTATCTTGTATCCCTCCCCTTCAATAAATCTAAGGTGAATCAAAATTGAACTATTCCCCTTATATTTCGATAGGACCAATTTAAGCTCCTCGACCGTTTCGGCGGCCGTCAGAGGATTTATCTCTACATGCAGGGTGGATGAGAGATAACCCCGCAACTGGTCAAGGGGATGGATATCTTCGGCATTTATCGAATGCTTCCCCTTATCAAACTTCAGCGCCCCCTTGACCCAGATAATTTTGTTGTCATAAATCATATTAGAGAGCTTGGCGTAGAGCTTGGGAAAGATAATAACCTCGATAAGCCCCTTAAGGTCCTCGATGGTTACGGTGGCCATATGCTCCCCCCGCTTAGTGGTAAAGATACGCTTGGCGACGACGATTCCGGCGATTGAAATATCGGGTGACTCCTTTTTCTCTACTATGCTATTTGTATCGTCGCTGGTGAATATCTCTATATCCCTCTTAAAACCATTGAGGGGATGACCGGTGATGTAAAACCCGAGGGCCTCTTTCTCATTATGGAGCAGCTCCATCTCGGTCCAAGGGGTCTCCGATTCAACCTTCATATTGACAATATCCTCCTCGACGCTCCCCCCGAAGAGGCTGGCCTGACCGCTCTTTTTATCGCGCTGCATCCTCTGCCCTGCCTCTAAGGATGCATCTATCGAGTTGAAAAGTCTGGCCCGGTTACTGTCTATTGAGTCAAATGCCCCGCATTTAATCAGGCTTTCCACCACCCTTCTGTTAACAACCCGAAGGTCGACATTCTTGAAGAAGGAGAAGAAGGAATCAAATCGGCCGCTCTTCTCTCGTGCCTCCATTATCGCCTTGACTGCGCCCTCCCCTACATTTTTAACGGCCGCCAACCCGAAACGGATATCCTTTCCCTTGACCAAAAAGTCAACCCCACACTCGTTTATATCGGGGGGGAGAACAGCTATCCCCATCTCTCGGCATTCAAAGATGTAGGTCATTATCTTGTCGGTATCCCCCATCTCACTGCTCAAAACAGAGGCCATATACTCTGTCGGGTAATGGGCCTTCAGATAGGCTGTCCAATAGGAAACGAGACCATAGGCGGCACTATGAGATTTGTTGAATCCGTAGCCCCCAAAATATTCCATATTGTCGAATATCTTCCTGGCCTTGGCCTCATTGATCCCCTTCTTTTTGGCACCGGAGGTGAACTTTTCCCTCAGCTTGGCCATCGCCTCCGGTTTCTTTTTCCCCATGGCCCGCCTGAGCAAATCAGCCTCTCCAAGGCTAAACCCCCCCACAACAGAGGCTATCTTCATAACCTGTTCCTGATAGAGGATAACCCCGTAGGTCTCGTTTAGTATCGGGTCAAGGGCAGGAATGATATTATTGGTCGGCACCCTCCCATGTTTGCGGGCAATAAAGTCTGTCACCATTCCGCTCCCCAAGGGGCCTGGACGGTAGAGGGCAACCAGGGCAATAATATCCTCAAAGACGCCGGGTTTCAGAGAACGAATAATATCCTTCAGCCCGGCGCTCTCCAGCTGGAAAACCCCTGAGGTCTTTCCTTCCCCAAGTAGTTTATAGGTAGGCTCATCATCGACTGGGACATCCTCAACCGAAAATCCTGGCACCTTTTTTCTAATCTCATCCTCCGTCTTCCTGATGACAGTCAGGGTTCGGAGGCCAAGGAAGTCCATCTTCAGCATGCCAAGTTCTTCCACATCGGACATCTGCAACTGGGTGGTAATATCGCCGGAGCGGGTATTCTTATAGAGAGGCAAATATTCTGTTATCGGCTTGGGAGATATGACCACCCCTGCGGCATGGGTCGAGGCGTGACGCCCCAGACCTTCTAAGGTTTTGGCAATCTTGAACAACTCGGCCACCTGCTTATCCGAAGATATAAGCTGGTCAAGTTCCTTGTTCTCAGCAATAGCCTCCTCGAGGGTAATCCCTATTTTTTCGGGAATCATTTTGGCTATCTTATCCACATCCCCATACGGCATATCCATAACCCGCCCGACATCACGGATGACCGCCCTGGCATTCATGCTTCCGAAGGTGATTATCTGGGAGACATTTTTGTACTTTTCGGCCACATAGGTAATCATCTCCTCCCGTCCCTCTTTACAGAAGTCTATGTCTATATCAGGCATAGATACCCTATCTGGATTGAGGAATCTTTCAAAGATGAGGCCGTAACGGATCGGGTCTATGTTGGTTATCTTAAGGGCATAGGCCACAAGACTTCCAGCCGCCGACCCCCTCCCCGGACCAACAGGGATACCATTACGGCGGGCGTAGTCGATGATATCCCAGACGATAAGGAAGTAGGCGGCATAGCCCATCTTATTGATAACCTCAAGCTCGGCCTTCTTTCGTGCATAGTAGAGATCCCTCGTCTTTTCATCCGCCCCCATCGCCCGGAGTCTCTCTTCAAGACCATGCCTAACTCTATCCCTAAGGTAATCACTCAGGGTGGTATCGGAAGGGGGTTCATATTTAGGGAGGTGTATCGTATTAAAGTCGAACTCAAAATTACAGCGGTTGGCGATATCAATCGTGTTGGCAATAGCCTCGGGATTGTCTCTAAAGAGGGACTTCATCTCCTCGGGGGATTTGAAGTAGAACTCGTCGGTCGACATCTTCATCCGCTTCTCGTCAGATATTTTTTTCCCCGTCTGGATGCAGAGAAGGGCATCGTGGGCCTTGGCATCCTCCCTGTTCAGATAGTGGCAGTCGTTGGTGGCTACCAGAGGAAGAGATAGTTTTTTGCTGATTTCCTTCAGTCCCCTGTTTATCTCCGCCTGCTCCGGAATCCCATTCTCCTGAAGTTCGAGATAAAAATTCCCCTCCCCCATCGTCTTGGCATAGAATGAGGCCGCCTCTTCCGCCTTAGCCATATCCCCCTGCCGGATCATATAGGCCACTTCCCCCTTCATGCAGCCCGAGAGGGCAATCAGCCCTTCGCTATGTTCTTGAAGCAATTTTTTGTCTATACGGGGACGGTAGTAGAAACCATCTATGTAGGAAAGGCTGACCATCTTGATAAGATTTTTATAGCCTATGTTATCCTTAACCAGGAGGGTCAGGTGATAGGCGACATCGGCTATGCCTGAGGTTGAATCCTTATCCAGCATATCGCCGGGGGCGACATAGACCTCGCAGCCGATAATAGGTTTGATGTGATATTTTTTGGCCTCTTTGTAGAACTGGACGATACCAAACATACTTCCATGGTCGGTAACCGCTACGGCCGGCATATTATAGTCGACCGCCTTCTTCATCAGGTCTTCTATCCTGATCGCCCCATCCAGCAAACTGTATTGGGTATGGAGGTGGAGGTGGACGAAATCGGCATCACTGCTGCTCATGAGGTAACTCCGCTAACTGGTCTAAGGCACAACGAAATAGCAAAGACAGAGTCGGATTCAAAGTGATAACAAGGCGGCAAGGAGGAAGCGACGCAGGCATACTTTTCGGTATGTCGAGGAGCTGACGACGAAGCCAACACAGTTAGAGTTTGAATAAGGCTCTGGCCCATACTACTCCCATTCTATGGTGCTAGGCGGCTTCGAGCTAATATCATATACAACTCGGTTAATCCCCCTAACCTCATTGATGATTTTATTAGAAACATCGGCCAGAAGGTCATAGGGAATCTGTCCCCAATCGGCCGTCATACCATCACGACTGGTTACGGAGCGGAGGGCCACAACATTCTCATAAGAACGCTCATCCCCCATAACTCCAACAGTCTTAACCGGTAGAAGAACCGCAAAGGCCTGCCAAACATCGTGGTAAACACCGGTCTCTTTCAGCTTGCTTATAAATATATGGTCCGCCTCACGGAGGATATTAAGTCTCTCTTCTGTAATCTCCCCCAAAATCCTGACGGCCAAACCTGGCCCCGGAAATGGGTGTCTCCAGACTATTTCATCGCTCAGCCCAAGCTCTTTACCCAAGGCTCTAACCTCATCCTTAAAGAGTTCTCTCAGAGGTTCGATAAGTTTAAATCGCATATCCTTGGGGAGCCCACCAACATTGTGGTGACTCTTAATGGTGGCTGAAGGACCACGCACCGATACGCTCTCGATTACATCCGGGTATAGTGTCCCCTGGGCCAGAAATTCAAACTCACCCAGCTTCTTCGACTCCTCATCAAAGACGGCAATAAACTCGCCACCGATAATCTTTCTCTTCTCCTCCGGGTCAACCACCCCGGCAAGCTTTGTAAGGAAGCGCTCCGAGGCATCAACATAGACCACATTCAGGTAAAACTGGTCGCGGTACATCTTGATTACATCCTCCGCCTCATTCTTACGGAGTAGGCCGTTGTTGATGAATAAACAGGTCAGCCTCTCCCCAACAGCTTTATGGAGAAGCATAGCCGCCACCGAAGAATCGACCCCGCCGCTAAGACCGCAGAGTATTTTTCCATCCCCCGCCTCAAGACGAGCCTTATCTATGGCAAACTGGGCAAAGGAGGCCATTGTCCAGGAGGGGGAACAGCCGCACACCTTATAGAGGAAGTTTTGGAGAATCTCCGCGCCCCTTTTGGTATGGTCAACCTCAGGGTGGAACTGTAAACCAAATATCCGCCCTGTCTCATCGGCAATGGCTGCATAGGGAGAATCTGACGTATGGGCAATCGTCTTAAACCCCTTAGGAAGAGCCTCAATCCTATCGCCGTGGCTCATCCACACCTCAAGCTGGGCTGAATCTATCCCATCAAAGAGGCTCTTATTATCATCTATAGTCAGCATGGCTCGGCCAAACTCTCTCTTCTCCGCCTGGGCAACCTCGCCCCCGAGTAGACGTGATGTTGCCTGCATTCCGTAACAGATACCGAGAACCGGAACACCCATATCAAAGATTGAGGCATCGCAGAGAGGTGCCTCATCCTGATAGACACTCGAAGGTCCCCCTGAAAGGATAATCCCCTTCAGATGTTCCCTATCACTATCTGTCAGACAATGGTTGTAGGGGACAATTTCGCAATAGACATGCTCCTCTCTCACTCTTCGGGCAATGAGCTGGGTATACTGCGAACCGAAATCCAATATAATTATCTTTTCCTGATGTATATCTTTCATAATCCTATTTTGTGTAACAAATCCCATTTCCCCCTATAATTAAATCCCCCTCCCTTGACGGGAGGGGATCAAGGGGAGGGTGGTTTGTATCCCCCTCACCTTTTGTCCTCTCCCCGCAGGGGAGAGGGAGGGGTGGGGGCCGGTAATATCTACTCAACCTGATAGTTGGGGGCCTCTTTGGTGATGACGATATCATGGACATGGCTCTCTTTCGACCCTGCCGAACTTATCTTGACGAATTGTCCATTCTTCTGTAGGTCAACTATCGTTTTACAACCGCAGTATCCCATACCGGAACGCAACCCGCCGATTAACTGGTGGGTATTGAATGATAAGGCCCCTTTGTAAGGGATTCTCCCCTCAACACCTTCGGGGACAAATTTCATGCTATACATCTCGTTGTCCTGGAAGTAGCGGTCTGAACTCCCCTCGGCCATCGCCCCGATTGAACCCATACCTCGGTAGCCTTTATAGGCACGTCCCTGGAAGAATATCTTTTCGGCTGGTGATTCATCCGTTCCGGCAAAAAGGCCTCCAATCATAACTGTACTGGCCCCGGCGGCTATTGCCTTGGTAATATCACCTGAAAAACGAATCCCCCCGTCGGCAATAATCGGGACATCATACTTGTCTCCAACCTTGGCGCAATCGCTGATGGCGGTTAACTGGGGAACCCCGACACCGGCCACAATTCTGGTGGTACAGATGGAACCGGGACCGATACCAACCTTAACCGCATTGGCACCAGCCTTTATAAGATATTCGGTCGCCTCGGCCGTGGCTACATTTCCGCCGATAATCTGGATATCGGGGTATCTACTGCGGAGATATTCAACCATCTTATAGACCATCTCGGAATGGCCATGGGCCGTATCAACAACAATTACATCGGCCCCTATTTCTACCAAAGCAGCTACCCTATCCTTAGATTCGGGGGAAACCCCAACGGCACAACCTACCAGCAGTCGGCCTTTGGCATCCTTGGCGGCATTTGGATATTTTCGGCTCTTCTCTATATCCTTAATGGTTATAAGTCCTTTGAGGTTGCCGACATCGTCAACAACAAGGAGTTTCTCTATCCGGTTTTTGTGCAGATACTCTTTCGACTGCTCCAAGGTTGTCCCTTCGGGAACGGTAACTAAATTCTCACTGGTCATAACGGTTGATATAGGGACATTGGTATCGGTCATGAAGCGGAGGTCTCTATGGGTAAGAATACCGGCCAACTTCTCCCCGTCGGTAATCGGAATGCCGGAGATTGAATATTTGGCCATCAGTTTCAGCGCCTCATCAACCATCTGATCGGGAGACATTGTTATAGGATCGACTATCATACCGCTGACCCATCTCTTAACTTTATCCACCTCCTTGACCTGCTTCTTTATGGAGAGGTTTTTATGGATTATGCCGATACCCCCCTCTTGGGCCAAGGCTATGGCCATTTCAGACTCGGTTACTGTATCCATCGGGGCACTGACCAGAGGTATGTTAAGGGATATCTTGCCGGTCAGCCGGGTTGTAATATCGGTATCCTTCGGGACTACCGATGATTGGCGCGGAACAAGCAGGACGTCATCAAAGGTTAAGGCTTCTCTAATGTTTTTATCTAACATTTTTCTTCCTCTCTTCTAAGTTATTGAATTTGAAACAAATCAGATGAAGGTATCGTTATATCAATATATTTTCTTCCAAAAGTCTAATCTGGGTATTTTAACACTATAAAGTATCTTTTTGTATAAGAGAGGAGAGATAAATTTGCCGGAGATATTAGAAATAATAGGAGGGCCGGATACGAAGTCTCATTCAAAATGATAACAAGGCGGCATGAATAAACAAGAAAACGCCCGGAGTGTCAGAACAAAGCAGACCGAGGCGCGACAAATCCCCCTTAATCCCCCTTTACTAAAGGGGGGATGGGGGGATTTAGGAGCAACAAAGGTAGGCGAAGTTATGGCACTCTGAGAGATAAAAAGTTGACCTAAGCCGGTCTATCGTAGATAATGTTCTAATTCATGCGGAGGATTGCGTGATTTTTTTATGCCGAAGTGATGGAACTGGTAGACATGCACGCTTGAGGGGCGTGTGGGGCGACTCGTGGGGGTTCAAATCCCCCCTTCGGCATTTTTTTCTTTTCTATTTCCTATCCAAAAATAAAAAACCTTTCCTTTTTTATCTTCCGCCATCTCATTTTTAGGATTGAAACAGATTGGTTGAGGCAAAAAGCCTAAAGCCTGTTTGAGCAAGGCATCGCCTTGCGAGTTCTTTAGGCTCCAAAACCAATCGTCGTTTCAAGCCGTTAAGAAAATGGGCAGGCGGCGGGTTCTTTCCCCCTTTCTTGACCGAACAAGAAAGGGGTTTAAAAGAAGTCATACGCCGCAACAACAAGATGAAGAGTAACAAAGAGATACGAAGTTACGGGGTTCCGCTTATCCCCAAAACATCCTGCATATCGTAAAGCCCGGCCTTCTTATCCCCCAACCAAGCGGCAGCTCTAACGGCCCCCCTGGCAAAACAGTCTCGGCTAGAGGCCTTATGGGTAATCTCA
>JAHJSF010000021.1 GCA_018830405.1 Nitrospinota bacterium
AGAACAAAAGTTACCAAAGGATATTGGCATTAAAATAAAACATAACGTAAGAATCTCTCAAACTTTACCTATATCTTTAGCTAACTTTCGAGTAAATGGTATTTATTGTCTATTGGTATAATTCAACATCCTTACTTAACTAAAATCTCATACGCCCATCTAACAATAAGCTGATACCATGAAAATAATATACATAGTCGGCGGGCTTCCTTTCGGCGGGGTGGAAAATATGCTCCTTGATATAGTCAGGGAGTTGAACAGCCGCGAAGGTTTCGAACCGGTTGTCATAAATATTTCAGGAACCGGACAAAGAAATCAGGATTTCATAGATGAGGGTATAAGGGTAATTTCTGTTGGTAAGAGCAAAAGAATAATCAAGACATTCCGGATCGATACCGTAAAAAAGCTGCGGGACATATTGAAGTCTGAAAGACCAGACATCATACAAACCGCCCATTTTTCAGGGGACTACTTTGGACGTCTTGCAGCCATAGGCCTCGGAATACCGGTTACAACCCATATATGCAACCCGAGGGTTGAAAAGAGGTGGTTTCGTCGATATGCCAACATTTATTTAAGCCTCTTTACAA
Organism: Nitrospinota bacterium; assembly: GCA_018830405.1. Lineage (GTDB taxonomy): Bacteria > Nitrospinota > Nitrospinia > UBA9942 > JAHJSF01 > JAHJSF01. The sequence goes on from JAHJSF010000021.1 coordinate 591, forward strand.
CTGCCTATATTTCGATATCCAAAGAAGTCAGGGAGGTTGTTCAGAAATACCATAATAAATTCAATAGAGAAAATATTCTCCTCTACAACGCAATCGATGGGAAGCGCTTTGAGGATGCGGAGGCAGTAGACCTCTCTCTGCTAACCGGGAAAGGCGGCAGGTTTATAATAAGTGTCGGAAGGTTAGTTCCGGAAAAAAATTTCGAGGGGCTTATAGGGGGATTCACTATCATCAAGAATAGATTTCCAGACACGAACCTAATAATCGTCGGCGAGGGGGGAGAGCGGAAAGGACTTGAATCCCTCATAGAAAATCATGGCCTTAAGGAAAGGGTTTTTTTACCGGGTTACCGCACCGATATCCCCTCCCTGCTAAAGGGGGCGGATTTCTTTGCCCTTGTCTCGCACACGGAAGGTTTTGGTAATACTCATCTGGAGGCGATGTTTGTCGGCCTTCCGACCCTGATATCTGATAAGGTTCCTACGGCTGAGATATCGGAAGAGGGGGCTCTTGTATCAACAACTGAAGCAGCCGACATCGCCGAAAAACTCTCTCTATTGCTTGAAGATCCAGAAATGGCAGCTACGCTGGCAAGGAAGGGGAGGGGAATCGCCTCCGGATATACAATCGACAGGTATGCGGATAGGTTGACAGAAATATACGGAAGGCTATTGGCTGGAAATGAAAAATAAATATCTAATCATATCCATAGACACAGAGGTCGACTGGTTTGACAAGGCAACAAACCGTCTCGAAAATCTAAAGTGCTTAGACACTCTTACCAGTCTGTTTGATAGATATGGGATGAAACCTACCTATCTCGTAACATACGAGGTTACTCAAAATGAGAGAGCCGTTAAAAAACTTAAAGGCCTTCAGGATAGCGGAAGGTGTGAGATAGGTTCCCACCTCCACGTATGGAGCACCCCTCCGTTTAAGAACCAAAACAATTTTGGGGTAGATGAAGAAATGATAGAGGGGATTCAATCTGAGCTGGACGATAATGTTTTCTACGCAAAAATAGAGACTCTGCACGAGACAATTGGGAATTCCTTCGGCCGTTATCCCACAAGTCACAGAGCGGGAAGATGGGGAATCGATGAGAGGACAATAGAATGGTTGTCCCGAAATAATTATCTGGTCGATTCTTCAATATGCCCATTGACCGATTGGACAAAGGAAAAAGGAATCAGTAAGAATATCAGGGTAAACAGCATGGAGGCCCCCAACCATCCCTATCGCCCCTCAATGACTGATATAACCAAAAAGGGGGGGGAGAACAATGCATTCGACCTGTTGGAAATCCCGGTAACCGCCATCCCCGCCAATCCTATCTTCGGAAACTACTCGACCAAGACATCCAAGAAGGTAAACAGCCTGTTTAAGGGGCTCGGCTTCAGGGTACACAAGAATATTCTCTTCAGGCCCTCGCACCGCATGCCTTCGGTCACATTTCGCAAGATATCGGAGCACCTGTTTGGGGGGAACGGAACATTTTTCAATATGATGTTTCACAGCAACGAGACGCACTCCGGCACTTCGCCATACTCGAAGAACATGAGAAGATATTCCTCTCTGATGAAACGCCTTGAGGCCTCCCTAAAGGCAGCCGCGGCAGCAGGCCTAAAGGGTGTTACTCTTAGCGAGGCGGCAACTATATTCAATGAACAAGAAAATCTCAGAGATAATAAATAATGGCAAAGTTAACGAGGGTAAAAAGGGATCAGGTGGTTCAGTGTGCAAAAGATTACGGCCTGAATATATACCAAGATATATGGCACTACAGTTTTAATCCAAGTCTAATCAGAAACGACTTCATTCTCGACAAATCGTGTCCCGAGAAAATAGTTCTTTACCCCCACCCTGCCTATATAGAAGATTCTTGCCCGGCACTTATCTATACCAATAGCAGCGGGACTATAGAACACCAAATATATAACGGTGTAAGGAAGGAGTTTGAGAAAGAGGTCGACAGAAGAAGAAAGATTTTTTGGTACCTGCACATAACCGGCTTTAAAGATTTTCTCGACAGAAGAACGGCCGAATCATCAAAACCGAAGAAACATTTTCCCACAGTTGAAACATACGAAAAGACGAGAGAGAAAATTGGGGGGGAGACAGAGATAACCTTTCTTGATGAAGCTAACTTCATCAAACATTACAATCGTATAAAAAAAGAAGAGCACTCGGGGGGCAAAGAAACAATATTATCCATCAAGCAATCTGTTCCGGAAGAGTGGATAAAGTGCGCCTATCTTGAAAGAGATGGCGATATCGTGGCCGCTGCCATACTTGTTGATGACGGAAGGTCTATGTCGCTGCAAAATGTGGCCGCCGCAAAAAGTAATCTCGGTTTTGGGATCTTTCTGGTAACAGAGATAATAAAATATCTATCTGAAAATAACTACACATCATTCGATGCCGGGGTTAGCGGCCTTTACGGGGTATACAAAAGTAAACTCTTTTTAGATAGTAAAGAATTGTATAGAGACAGGGTGAAATGGAAGAGGGTTAAAGAGATCCTCTTCCATTTTATGCCCAGTCAATAAGGGTTGCTACTTAAAGATTCCCTTTGGTGGAAGGAATGGCGTTGGACCTGTCGTCTATCGAGGTGGCCATATCCATCGCCTTGGCGAAGGACTTAAAGATTGCCTCTACTATATGATGAAGGTTTGTCCCGTAGAGGACATTTATATGGAGGGTTACACCGCAATGAACCGCAAAGGCATTAAAGAATTCCTCAATCAGCTCAACATCAAAATCCCCAACCTTCTCCTTCGGCAGATTGACGTTATAGACAAAATAGGGGCGTCCGCTAAGGTCAACCGTAACGTTGGCCAAGGCCTCGTTGAGCGGAACCGAGGCGTAGCCGTAGCGGCGTATACCCTTCTTATCCCCCAGGGCAGACTTAAAGACTTCCCCAAGGACAATCCCCGCATCCTCAACCGTGTGGTGAAAATCTATCTTGGTGTCGCCGGTGGCGGTAACCTCCATATCAAAAAAGCCATGTTTGGCTATCTGGGATAACATATGGTCAAGAAATGGGACGGAGGTGTCTATACTATACTTCCCTATCCCGTCTATCTTGAGAGAGATGCCGATATCGGTCTCATTCGTCTTCCTCTTTGACTCTCCTTTTCTTGTCATGATCCACCTCTTTGTAATTCAGTTAGCCAGCAAATCTAAGATACTTTTGGATATTCTATCAGGGTCTGGTGCTTAATTGCCTAAATCTTGCTGTAGCCGACCGGCCTTTGACGCGCCCGGCTTTGTCGTCAATCCTCGCCATAGACCCTGCTATGGCTACGGTTGTCTTCGTGCCAGTCGCGCCAAATTCTCGGTCTTGATACTACGCAGACTTAGGCAACTAAACACTAATTTTAATACTCACCCAAAACTTGTATAATCTCACTACCTAATCACTACCAGACAAATCTAAAAACAGAACTGCTTTCATTATATGCCAACAGGAAATAAAAACGAATTATCTTCTATCTTCGACATTCTGAAGAAAACCCTCCCGCAATATGAAGAGAGGGAAGAGCAGAAGAAGATGGCAGCCGAGGTTTTTAGCGCCATTAAGGGAGATAAAAGGCTTATTATTGAGGCGGGAACCGGGGTCGGTAAAACATTCGCCTATCTGATACCGGCCATCCTATCGAAAAAAAAGACAATCATCTCCACCTCATCTATAACCCTTCAAAACCAACTGGTGGAGAAGGACCTCCTTTTGCTCAGTCACGTCTTTAATCACCGCTTCACCTATGCCCTTCTAAAGGGGAAGAACAACTACCTCTGCCTCCTTCGTAACCTAGACTTTGGAGAGGTGAGTGAGAGATATATGACATTTGCCGACTGGGTATCCAAGACCAAAACGGGGGATAAGGAGGAGCTCCCCTTCATCCCGGAATTTTGGTCAGAGGTATCTTGCGACCATAACGACTGCAACCAGAAGAGCTGTCTCTACCAAAAAAAATGTTTCTACTATTCGCATCTCAAATCTTTGGGGAAGGTAGACATAATCGTCGTTAATCACCACCTCCTTGTCTACGACCTACTATTATCCTTCAAGCTCCTCCCCTTCCATAAGCTTCTAATCGCCGATGAGGCCCACCACCTGGAAAATGTTATATCGAGCGCCTTCGGGAGCGAGCTGACCAGCCTGAGATTTATCTGGCTCTTAAACCGGTTGAGAGAATTTCATATCAAGACAGACAAGGCCTTCAAGGGAATTGAGACCCTATTTAAGAGAAAAGATATCCCCCTTAGGGCCACCTATCCTATCCCTCAAGAAATAATAGACGATCTTAGTCACCTTAAGGAAACCTTGGCCCCTGAGGCCATTATCAAAAAATTGGAGGAGTTTAGAGATGCGTCGGGGAATACGAAGGAGTTGATAGATAGCATAGAAAATATAATCAGCATCGTCTCCATACTGAAGGGAGATATGGAGGACTTTATAGAGCAGAAGAAGAAGGATAGGGTCTATTACGCCAATGGAAATAAAAAGATGTTGGAGCTTAAGAGCAACCTTATCGAGTCGGCCAAGGCCTTCTCTCTTCTCTCCTCAGGTTATAATAATGTTATTCTTACCTCGGCCACCCTGACCACCAAAAATAACTTTGACTTCATCAAAGAAAGACTTGGCGTTCAGGAAGGTTACAAAGAGGTCATCATAGGCTCCCCCTTCGACTATAAAAGGCAGAGCGCAATATATATAGATAATAAGCTTCCCCTCCCAAACGAAGACCAGGAACTATATCAGAAGGAGAGCTTGAAGGTTATAGAAGAACTGATCGGAGCGGCCAAGGGGAGGACAATGGTCCTCTTCACCTCGTATCAGCATCTCCGCTACGTGGCAGCCAATATAGAAATTCCTTACCCTTGCAAAACGCAGGGGGATGCTCCACCACCACAGCTTATTGAATGGTTCACCGCCAATAGAGATTCGGTTCTTCTAGCCACTACAACCTTTTGGCAGGGGATAGACATTAAAGGGGAAAGCCTAAGTCTGGTTATCATAACAAAGCTCCCCTTTGTCTCCCCCGATGACCCTGTTTATAATGAACGGTGTAAAAGGCTTGAAGGGCGATGGTTTAAATCGTTGGCCCTCCCCTCGGCCACTATACTTCTGAGGCAAGGGGTAGGAAGGCTAATAAGGGGGAAGGAAGATAGGGGGGTAATCGCCATACTTGATACTCGGCTGGTGAAAAACTCCTACGGAAAGCAGATAATATCCTCCCTCCCCCAGACAAATATTGTCCATACAATTGAGGAGGTAAAGGAGTTTTTTGATAGTGCCTTATAATACCCCCCTTCAGAAATATTTGACCCCAAATATTATCAAATGTAAAATATCTTAAAACTAAAACATATAACAAGTAAACTAACTACAGAGGAAGAACAATGGTTAAGGTTGCAATAGAAGAATGTGCCGAAAGGACCATAGACTCGATACATAAGATAGAAGATATCTTCAAGCTCAAGCCGTGTAAGAGCGTTATGCGCCTAGACCTCAACCTCCCCCATCTTAAGGTTCTCCGCTTTATCGCCCACGCCAGCCAGCCTCAAACGATCAGCATCATAGGAAACAGCCTCGACATATCAATGGCCATGATGACCAGAATCATAGACAAACTTGAAAACCACAAGTTGGTCGAAAGGGATAGAGACACAACCGACCGGAGAATCATCAGAATCAAGCTGTCGGCCAAAGGTAAAAAACTGGCCAAGGAATGTAACGATTGCCACAAGGAGCACATAATCAATATGCTAAACGGATTAACCCCTAAGGATAGGGAGATGTTTATCGCGGCCATGAATACAATTACAGAGATAATATCAAGAGAGGGGGATAAAAAGTGATTAAGAGACTACTAATAGTAATCATCCCTATATTTCTCCTCTCCAGCCCGGTTTGGGGAGAAACGCCCGGCCCAATATCGATGGAAGAGTGTATAGAGATAGGGATAAAAAATAACTTTGACCTTAAGAAGACCAACTACGACCTGCTCGTCGCCCAGGAAGGAACGGAGCAGATTATGGCCCAATATGAACCGCTCCTAAGCTTCTCGACCGGAATAAAAGATGTAAGAAACCCTGTCACCACCGCTACATACGGTTCAAAGAGCAGAACCGACTCTGCCTCAGTAGGGATAAATAAAAAGACCGCCCTAACCGGCGGAACATTCGGGGCGACGTGGCAAAACTCCAAAACAGATACCAATGCCTCTTCCGCCTCCTTCAACCCCTCATACAATTCCGATCTAAGCCTTGCCTACTCTCAACCGCTACTCAATAATTTTGGGGGAAAGAATGACAGACGCAATATCCGCATCTCAAGGCTGAAGGAGGAGACTGCTTCTTTGGCCACAACCACAGAGAAAAACATCCTGATAAACAGGCTAAAGAAAGGATATCTCGACCTCAATTTCACCAAACTAAACCTTGAGGTAGAAAATAAAGCCCTAAGTCGTTCGCAGCAACTCCTATCCTTAAATAAGAAAAAGTTCGCCGACGGACTCATAGAGGAGGTCGATATCATAGCCTTAGAGGCAGCGGTCACCTTAAACGAGGCCTCCATCATGCTGGCCAAGGATGAGGTGAAAAATGCCCGGGAGCAATTACTAAATATTATGGGAGTTAAGGAGGATATCGGCTACACCTTTACCGAGTTAAACCTCCTCCAAATACCGGAGGCTGTCCCACCCAACCAAGATGAGACAATAAGAATAACCCTAGCCAACCGGGCTGAACTGAAAATCATAAAAAATATATTGGAGATAGACTCGATAACCAAAGAGATAAAGGCCAATGAAAATAAGCCGTCGTTAAATTTTAATACCAGCTATGGATTCAGTAGTGCCGAAGAAAGCCTGTCCAACAGTTATGACACGGTCGGTGATGGGACATACCCATCTTGGTATGTCGGCCTAAACCTAACCCTCTACCCCTTCAGCCAGAAAGGGGCCAGCCAAGTGAGGGCGTCGGAATACACCTACGGCAAAAATATGGCCGAGTATGAAAGGGTCAAACTGGCCCTAATTACCGATTCCAAGGCTATAGCCCGCCACATAAGGACTCAGCTTTCATATATTGAGGCAACCAAAAATGTAGCCTCTCTGCAGGACAAAAAGTTCAGACTTGAACAGGAGAAGTTTGCCCAGGGACGATCGGGCACAAAATGGTTGTTAGAATACCAAGATGACCTAAGCCAAGCCGAGATAAATAACCTGAAGGCCCTGACCGATTATTATAAAATCAAGGCAGACTTTGAACTTATAACCGGGGTAACAGAATGAATATAGCCTCCTTCTCAATAAAAAATAAGGTTCTCGTAAACCTCATAACTATAGCCGTCATGATTATCGGCATTGTAGTAACAATGGGGTTTAAGCGGGAAGCCTTCCCGACAGTTGAGGTCGATAGTGTTACCGTATCAACCAATTATCAGGGGGCCTCCCCTTTTGAGGTTGAGAAACTGATAACCATTCCTATAGAAGATTCTCTAAAAAGTATAGATGGTATAGATACCTACTCCTCCATCTCTCGCGAGGGGGTCTCCTATGTATTCATTGAACTAGATACCAATCTCCCTAACAAGGATAAGGTTATTAATGAGATATCGAGGGAGGTGGATAAGGTAGAACTCCCTCAAGACGTAGATGACCCAACCGTAAAAGAAATCATTCTTGAAAGGCCCTTAATAGAGATTTCCTTCTCAGGACACGATATATCGGAGGCAGAGCTTAGACAATACGCAGGCGACTTTGAAGATATAGTTAAAGAAATCAAAGGGGTAGCCTCTGTCGATAAGTCTGGATGGAGGGATAGAGAGGTATCTATAGAGATAGATCCGAAGAACCTTGAACGCTATTATGTCTCCCTTGAACAGGTTATCGAGAGCATCAGAAACCATAACCTCAATCTCCCCGGAGGTAAAATAACCAGCGGAACTAGGGAGTTGATACTCAGAACAGTAGGAGAACTGGAAAAGGCGGAACAGTTTGGAGATATCATAATAAGAACCAACAGTGACGGCCAATACCTGTATGTTAAAGATATCGCTCAAATAAAGGATACCTTTGAGGAGGAGGAGAAGATATATAAGACCGATGGAAAGGTATCAATAAATATTACCCCCAAGAAGAAAGATGCCGGAGATACAATAACCCTCGTCAACAAAATAAGGGAAGAGGTAGAAGAGTATAAAAAGGTACTCCCTGAGAATGTATCTGTCGATATGCTTAACGACTCATCCCTTCGGGTCAAGAGACGATTAGGGGTTCTTATATCGAATGGAATAATGGGGCTAATACTTGTAATGATTACCCTTCTCGTATTCCTTAATGTTCGTGTTGCCCTTGTTACAGCCCTTGGTATACCATTTGCCTTCCTTACCGCACTTATATTTATGTCCTTCTTTGGGGTAAGCCTCAATATGATAACTATGTTCGGGCTGATACTCGTTCTCGGTATGATAGTCGACGACGCCATAGTAGTATCGGAAAATGTATACCGCTATATGGAAGATGGGCTGGAACCGGTTGAGGCAACAATAAAAGGGGCCACAGAAGTAGCCGCCCCAGTATCGGCCGCTGTGCTAACAACCGTTGCCTCTTTTCTCCCCCTAATGTATATATCGGGAGTTCTCGGAAAATTTCTAAGGTTCTTCCCGATGGGGGTTGTTGCTTGTCTGGCCGCCTCTCTGTTTGAGGCCCTATTCATACTCCCTTCGCATCTGGCCGAATGGGTCAGACCTCTAACACCCACAAAGGAAGAGACAACTAAAAAGTGGTTTAATTTCTTCTCGCAAAATCGAAAGGGGAGCGAGGCACCATGGTTTAAGGCGATGAGCGATAGCTACGAAAGGATTTTGACCAAAGCAACAAAACGGAGATACCTCGTCTCTCTGGTAGCCTTTATAATCTTTCTTGCCGCTCTACTCTTCTCAGCTAAAATAATGTCGTTCAAGCTATTTCCAAATACGGTTGATGCCTTCTATGTAAGGGTAGAGACAGTTGAGGGTTCATCTCTTGCGGAGACCAATAAGGTTATATCAGAGATAGAGAAGATAATATTGGAACTCCCAAAAAGCGAACTTGAGAATGTAACCACAGTAGTCGGTTTCATAGGAGAAGGGGGACGTGGAGGACCTATGGATAAACATGGGAGCAAGTACGCCCAATGTGTAGCCTACCTAACCCCTGAAAACGACCGGGGGCGTGATGCCAACCAGATTATCGCTGCCATTCGTAAAAAAATAGAAGAGGAAAAAATATCAGGTTTTGTAAGCCTAAAGTTCGAACTTAACAGGCATGGCCCTCCGGTTGGAAAACCTGTGGCAGTCGAAGTTCGCGGGGATTCATATGATACCCTTATCAAACTATCGGAAGAGATCTCTGCCTATATGGCTGCCCTTGAAGGGGCTGAAGATATCAGGTCAGACTATGAATTAGATAAAGAAGAGATTCAGGTATCCATCAACAAAGAAGAAGCTGCCAGGCTAGGCCTAAACGTTAGGATGGTTGCCGAGACAATCAGGCACGCCTTCGATGGGGGGGGGCGCTACAACCATGCGTAAGGATGATGAGGATATCGACATTGTCGTCAGGCTGCCTGAGAGGTTCAGGCAAAATATATCAAACCTGACAAACCTGACCATAGCCAACAACCAGGGGAGGCTTATATCCCTAAACAAGGTGGCGAACTTCTCCAAATATCAAGGGGTGCGGGGGATTACCCATCAGGAAGGGAGGAGGACGGTAACCATAACCGCCTCTATAGACGAAGAGAAGACAACGGTTGTTGAGGTAAACAAAGCCATAGTTGAAAAATTCAGGGATATACCCCAAAAATATCCGGGCTACTATTTTAAGAGTGGGGGAGAATTTGAAGATACAACCGAATCGGTTCGCTCCATGTTTAATGCCTTCGCAATGGCCTTCATTCTTATATATATAATATTGGCTACCGAATTTGGGTCATTTATCCAGCCATTTATCATCATGGTCTCTATCCCCTTCGGGATAGTCGGGGTAATCATTGCTCTCTACCTGCATGGGAAACCGCTTAGCCTGATGGCCCTATTCGGGATAGTGGGATTAACCGGCGTGGTCGTTAATGACTCACTCGTCATGGTCGACTTTATCAACACGCTAAAAAATGAGGGGTTGGAGATAACCAAGGCGGTAGTTCAGGCGGCCAAAACGAGACTCCGCCCGATACTCCTAACCTCCATAACAACTATAGCTGCGCTTTTGCCGCTGGTATATGGAATCGGGGGGAGAGAGGCCTTTCTCGAGCCGGCGGCTATCGCCATGTCTTATGGACTCTTTGCGGCAACATTGCTAACCCTCTTCATAATTCCCTGCACCTACCTAATCGCGGAAGATATAAAGACCTTCTTTAAAAGAGGAAACGCTGTAAAGAATGGAGAATAGAAAGCAGGTATATATAAAAACCTTCGGCTGCCAGATGAATAGTTACGACTCGGAGATCATGGCCGGGGTATTGAACAGCCAGGGCTACCAAATAACCAAAAACCAGGTCAAGGCAGATAGCGGTGCGGCTAAATCAGATTGATGCCTTGAGATATGAATAATAGTATTTTGGTATTTCCCCATTTTTGACCGACAATAAGAACTTATAGTGAAATTAACAGCAAGCTGGCATTAATATTACCCTATAAAGTAAAAGGGGGGGCTCCTCCTTCCCTAAATATCCACATATCGTAAAGATATGATAAAAAAATCACACAGCTGTCACACAAATATCATTCATATTCTGTAAACTGTGGTTAATATAGTTAAGGGTCATGACTAGAACAGCACATTAAAATATATGCTAATGTCTAGCTATGACAGTAAAAAACAGGTATGCAAAACGTTCGAAAATTTCAGAGGCTAAAATTCGTCAAATTGTGAAGCTTTTTTCACTAGATTTAAAC
>JAHJSF010000147.1 GCA_018830405.1 Nitrospinota bacterium
ATATATGAGACGTTCCGGGCCATGGCCGATGCCCTTAGGGGACATTTTCAGACATTCGGTCCTACACCTATATACGTGGTGGTTGGACGTGGCGGCCCTAACCTGATCAGGGGGATGGCCTATATGAAGGATGTGGTTGAATCATTGGGTCTCCCCTACCGATTCTTCGGTTTTGACAGTGCAATGTCTGAGGTGGTTAACCATGCCTTAAAGGCGGATGACTGGATGGCCAGCGAGGGGAGAAAAGAGTTGGCTAAAAAAATGGGAATTTCATTATAACGAGAGGAAAAACTAATGCATAAAGAAGGAATTAAGGGTTTTCCGTATTATGTTGGGATAGATTCCCTTGCTCAGATTGCAACTGCGGAAGACAGGGTCTGCGTACTTAATATGCTCGGGAATGAGAGTAGAGGCGTAACCCCCGTAAGCCATACCTTTTCAGGGGGTAATGTAGTCTTTGGGACAGGTCCGGGAAGGTCAGGCCAGGTTTTAAAGACCGCCAAAGGGAATATCCCTGTTTATAACTCGGTCAAAGAGGGGGTAGAGGCGGGGCACACATTTAATACCGGAGTTGTCTATCTTCCCCCTTCAGCGGTTAAGGATGGGGTGGCCGAGCTTGTCCGCTATAATCCCGACCTGAAGAAGATCGTCATACTTACGGAGAAGGTATCTGTAAAGGATTCGAGAGAGATTAGGTCTATATGTCAGACCAACGGCATAGATGTCTTTGGTGGAAATTGTCTTGGAGTAGCCGATTCATGGAATCATGTCAGAATAGGGGGAGCCCTTGGGGGGAACAGCCCCGAGGAGTCTCTTGTTAAGGGGAGTATTGCCCTATATTCCAATTCCGGTAACTTTACCACTACCATAGCTGTTTATCTGACTACTGCGGGTTGGGGGACAACCACATCTGTATCGAGCGGGAAGGATGTCTATATCCATTTCGCCGCCAAAGAATTCTTCCATGCCCTTGATAATGATGACCGCTCCAAAGGGGCTGTTGCCTATGTTGAACCTGGTGGATATTATGAGCATGGACTTGAGATTACTAAGCCGACTGTTGCCTGTATTGTTGGGCGCTGGAAGAGTGAGTTGACCAAGGCCTGTGGTCATGCAGGTTCTTTGGCCGGTTCAGGGGATGATGCTAAAGCCAAAGAAAAGTGGTTTATGGATTACTTTGGTGTTGACTCCATATATTCCCCTGAAAACCCTGTTGTCTCTAAGAAGGGGGCGGTGGTAACCAATATAGCCCATATACCTGAGGCGATGACCAAGGTTATGGACCTCAATAAGATTAAACCAGATTTTGAGCCGAAGGGGGATCTCTCCCTTAAATGCTGGTTTGCCAACGATCAGGGACTCTCTCTCCCCAAGGAGTTGGATTTAGAACCTGTTGAGCCTCTTGCTCCCTATAATGAACAGGTGAAAAATATCAATATGCAGGTCGGAGCACAGTTCCCCCGCCAGGGCATGAAGGATACCAGCGGAGTCTCATTCATGGATTCGAAGACCCAGGTTAGCCGAATCCAGAATGTATCTATCCTTGATGCCTCGGAAAAGTCGGTGGAGGAGAATATTGTCTTATCGCTGATAAAGTCTTATCCGGAAGATGCTGGAAGAAAGCTGGCCAATATCGCCCTTAACGCCTATGTCAATATGCATGGAGAGGTGGGGCTGTTGGCGGCAGACGCGGCCAGAGAGGCCGGTTCTTCTCCAAACGTTGTCCTTTCATCCGCTATAGCTATTGTAGGGAAGAAAAAGGCCCAGAAGGCGATTGATATTTCGGAGCTTATTGTTGATACCTTTAAACATAAGGGAATTAATAATGGTTTTGGAGATTTTGATTTTTCAGAACAGTTGGCCGGACTCACAAACGACCATAAGACCCTCCTTGCAGCCGGGGCTGGGGATAAGCTTGCCCCTGCTATGCTGGCTGCTATTGATAAGGTTAGCGACAGGTCTATCTTTATAGAGTTTGTCAAGAAGGCATCTGGGGGGAAACCATCCTCCTCTGCTATGCTTGGGGCCATTTGGGCCACTATAAGCTGGAGCGCCTTGGTTAAAAATAAGATATCAAAGGCAACATTTGTATCCCTCCCCTGGTATTCACTACTCTTTTCAGCCATGGTTGGTTCCTCTGTTTCGAATGACTCTCATACTGAAACGTCTTTCAAGGGGATCAAGAATGTTGAGATTGTAGAGGAGTGGAGTTTTACCGAAACCATCTTCCTTTCTGTTATGGGACGGAGACCTACAAAGGCTGAGCTGGTAGAGTTTAGCTGTCTTTTGGGACTGATTATTACCAATGGTCCGGGGACAATATCTGCCCAGGGGGCTAAGGGGGCGGTCAGTGCCGATGGTCCTCAGGTTACCGATAGGGTACAGATCAACAAAGGGTTTATCGGATTCCTTACCCATACCGGTTTCGCCCACGGCGGTAACGGTTATGAGGCGATGGCCTTCCTGATGGAGATATTTAAGGGAACTACACTTAAGGACCCGGGTAATAAGGAGCATGGTATCGACCTTAAAGAGATAGCCAATATTTATGCCAAGTCCTACGGGGCCTATAAGAAGAAGGAGAAGGAGACCGGGAATATTGAGTATGACAAGATACCATGTATCAACCACCCCGTTTTCAAGGGGAAGGATATAAACTATGACCCGAGAGAACAGTTTGTGACGGAGTTGTTTGAGAAGAGCGGCAACTATAATATCTTCCTTGATTTCTATCATGAGCTGGTTCAGGCCCTATTTGCCAATAAGGTCTCCCCCAATGTCTATTGTGTCAACGTAGATGCGGTTATTGCCGTTATTCTCCTGAAGATGTTCTGGCCGATGATTAAGGCCAATAAGGTATCTGACAGTGATGTTGAAAGCTCGGCCTTTACAACCTTCCTGTATGGCAGGATGATGGGCTGCGCCGCTGAGATAGACGACCATCTGAATCGTGGCCGAAACATGGACACTAGGACACCGGCTAGCCAGTGTACCTATGTGGGGTAGTTTTACTGCTGATTAGATGAGGAAATCCCTCTTTTAATTGATTAGCGTGGATATTTTTGCTATAAATGAAAAGCGTTGTGCGGCATTTTAGGCGGCTATTTAGGCTACATAGAGATTATAAAGGATTGGAGGTATTATTATGACGATAATAAGCATTCTGATATTAACGAGTCTAATCCTGATTTTCTATTTTTCCTATAATGCGTCTTGTAAGGATGGCGCGGTCGATTATAATGAACTTTTGAAGCTGGGGGGGATGCTTCTCCTTGTTGCCCTTTTTATAGGTCTTTCTATCTGGGCAACATTCTTCATTATTCACAGCTTGTCTTGGGTGTTGGTTTATATCCTTACCTTACTGAAAGACGGCATCTTTACAACCAAGGTGGCCGTTATAATCTCTCTGCTCATTATAAATGCAGGGGGTGCTTACATCCTCAGGGAGCAGATAAGGGAGAGAAAAGAGGGTGTTGGAGAAGAAAACGGGGAGGATGATACTCCTTCAGAGTCTGAGTCCTCCGGTGCATCAGAGACAGTTGTGACAGAGGAAGAGGTTATAGATGCAGAGGTTGTTCTGGAGGATAGTGATGATCCCCTTCTATTGACCAAGGAGATTTCAATCTCAGAACGCTTGTCCAGGGTGTTATATGAGGCGGGGATTAAGTCTGTTTCCGATTTAACCTCTATGACCGAAGGAGAGTTAGGGAATGTAAAGAATATAGGTGATAAGTCTTTGGAAGAGATAAAGGAGGCTATGGTTAGTAACGGGTTCTCCTTTAAAAAAGAGGATTAGTTTATATTACACGCCTGCATGTTATCTCAAACTGCAAGCGGGAGTAACTCAGTGGTAGAGTGTCACCTTGCCAAGGTGAAAGTCGCGGGTTCAAATCCCGTCTCCCGCTCCATTTAATTATAAGACCTTCCATTTTAGCTTATTATAGGGTGGCGCTGTGGCCGAGAGGCTTAGGCAGAGCACTGCAAATGCTCGCACCCCGGTTCGAATCCGGGCGGCGCCTCCACTATAGAAGGTCTTGGACAGGGGAAAAGAGGGTCTGTTGCGATTAATAGATCAACCGCCAAGTATATTGAATAGGTAGGGAACCACCTGTTTCTTCCTTGAAAGGACATTCTTCATCTCGAAGATGTTGGCTTCCCTCTCCGGCAGTTCTATCGACATATAGACCTCTTGGGTAGCTGATACACATAATAGTGTTACCTCGTAAGTTATATCGGTTACCATGAGGGCAACCAGATCAAACCCCTTTTCTTTTCTTGTGTCTTCCAAGGAGGCCATTATTTCTTCTTTGATCTGATGAAACTTGTTGAACCCTACAACCTCAACCTGCCCTATGCCAACCTTATTTTTCCCTATAGTGAACGCTTTGAAATCGTTCAGGATAATATCTTTGACGGACCTGTTGGTTAATAGGGAAGAGCCCTCAAACATTTCTACAGAGAATTTGTCTTTCGATATTCCAGATACATCTTCTAACCATTTCATTGCCTCAAGGTCACAGTTGGTTGTTGTGGGAGAACGGCCGGTTAGGGTGTCTGATATTATCCCGGCCAAGAGAATTCCGGCTGTGCTTTTGTCCAAATCTGTTTTGGTATTCCTATACTTTTCAGCAATAAGGGTGCAGGTGCTTCCGACCGGGCGGATTGTAAAATCAATAGGCATTGATGTTTGAAAACTCGCCATACGGTGATGGTCGACTACTTCTATAATCTCTGCCTGATCTGCTCCGTCTATTGCCTGTGACAGTTCGTTGTGGTCCAGCAGGATAAGTTTTATACCTGGCGGTTTCAGGAAGTTGCTCTTTGTTACAACGCCCCGGAGTCTTTCATTCTCATCTACTACTAACATCCCTTTTTCATTTGATTTAAGAAAGACCCTCTTAGCCGTTTCTACACGTTCATTTCCCTTAAACATTAAATATTTATTGGAACATGACTCTATGGCCGGGGCGGACAATTTGGCCAACCAAGCGGTCGAGGCGGAATCGTGCGGGGAACTCATCAGGCTAACCCCTTTTCCCCTGGCCATCTCCACTATATCGCCGGTCAGTTTTAGCCCCCCCGTTGTTATAACGATTGCGCATCCCTTGGTTATAGATTCCTCTATGATATTGTATCGATCTCCAACGACTATTATAAGTTTTGATGGGTCGTGACCTTCTATCGTTTTGTTGAAGGAGGCTTGAGACATTGCCCCGACAAATACTGCATAATTTTCCTCTTTCTTGCCGGCCAGGTTGAGGATTATTTCTGAGTCGGTCGAAGAGGCAATGTTTCCCAATGTTGTCCGTACTTGTCGGACGGTTGTCCCGCCTGACATAGAGATAAATTGTTCTGCCAAATCTGAGGCAACCAGAGTGCCAACAACCTTGTTTGTTTCGGTAACAACAGGCATGAATCTTGCGCCCTTTTCCTTGAATTTTCTCATTACATCGATTATGGGGGTATTGGGAAGAGCCGTGATTACATCCTCAATCATTATGTCCGATAGTCGGGGGTATACATCGGAGAAGAAGGTCGGGGCCTCTCTTCCAAAGTAGCGCAAGACGAAATCTGTTTGGGGATTTATATTCCCTGCTCGGCCGGCTATTATTCCCTTAGCCCCATGAATTCTCTTAAACTCGGAATAGGCTATGGCCGAACAGATTGAATCTGTATCGGGGTTTTTGTGGCCTATTATAATTGTTTTTCTATCCATGTTTTTGTTTACTCTACAAAACCTCTGTTTGTTGGTCACTAGTGCTTAATTGCCTAAATCTTGCTGTAGCCGACCGGCCTTTGACACGCCCAGCTTTGTCGCCAATCCTCGCCATAGGCCCAGCTATGGCTGCGGTTGTCTTCGCGCCGGCCGCGCCAAATTCTCGGTCTTGGTACCGACGCAGACTTATGCAACTAAACACTGGTTAAAATTAGCTGTATCAAATACAGGTTAAAATGTTATCATAGTATCGAAATTAAAGGAGAGTTTTTATGCACAAAAAAGGGGTAACCTATAAAGATTCCGGCGTAGATATAAGTGCCGGTAATGA
>JAHJSF010000148.1 GCA_018830405.1 Nitrospinota bacterium
CAGGCTGTCGCGCCTACACAATGATGCCAATGTCTTGGTTTTAGGGGGGCGTCTTCTCGGTAAGGGGCTTGTGCAGGATATGATTGATACCTGGCTTAACACAGAGTTTGAAGGGGGACGACACCAGGCAAGGCTGGATAAAATTAGTGAAATAGAAGACAATTGGTCTAAAGGAGAATGTTAATGAAGAGGTTGGTAGATACAGATCCCGAAATATACAATGCTATCCGCAAGGAGACGGAGCGCGAGGAATATACGATAGAGTTGATCGCCTCCGAAAACTTTGTCAGTGAAGCGGTTTTAGAGGCGGCCGGAAGCGTAATGACTAATAAGTATGCGGAAGGGTATCCCTCCAAGAGATACTACGGCGGCTGCGGAAATGTTGATATTGCCGAGAATCTGGCCATAGAAAGAGCCAAGCAAATATTTGGTGCCGAGCATGTTAACGTTCAGCCTCACTCCGGAAGTCAGGCCAACATGGCAGTCTGTTTTGCCGCCCTAAATCCTATGGACACCGTAATGGGGATGAACCTATCTCACGGCGGACACCTGACCCACGGACATCCGCTCAACTTCAGCGGTAAGCTTTACAATATTGTTCCCTATGGTGTTTCCAAGGAGACCGAGACGATAGACTATGATGAGGCGGAGGCCCTAGCGGTGGAACATAAACCGAAACTGATTATTGTGGGTGCCAGCGCCTATCCGCGTATTATAGATTTTGTAAAGTTTAGAAAGATTGCCGATAGGGTCGGGGCCAAGGTTATGGTTGATATTGCCCATATTGCCGGTTTGGTAGCGGCAGGGATTCATCCTTCCCCTGTTCCGCACGCTGAGTTTGTCACCACTACTACTCATAAGACCCTGAGAGGGCCGAGGGGAGGGATGATTATGTGCCGTCAGGAGTTTGCCGCCGATATAAACAGGGCCCTATTCCCCGGCATTCAGGGGGGACCGCTGATGCATATCATTGCGGCCAAGGCGGTGGCCTTTAAAGAGGCGCTCTTGCCTGAATTTAAGACCTATCAGCAGCAGATAGTCAAGAATGCCCAAGCTATGGCCAATCAGTTTAAAAAGAGAGGGCTTAACCTGATAAGCGGAGGAACCGACAACCACCTGATGCTGGTTGACCTACGTGAGTCCCCCTTCTCAGGTAAAGAGGCTGAAGAGGCGCTCGACCTAGCCGGTATTACCGTTAATAAGAATAGTGTCCCCTTCGATACCAGAAAACCGTTTATCACCAGCGGAATCAGGATAGGAACCCCGGCCGTTACAACCAGAGGGATGAAAGAGCCGGAGATGGAGACAATTGCCAATCTTATTGTGGATACGATAGAGAATATAGGCGATACGGACGGATATGAGAAGACCAGAGCCGCGGTTAGAAAACTGTGCGAAGGCTTCCCTCTCTATCCGGGAAGACTAGACTGATAATAATGCGTCTCTTTCAAACGCTAATTTTGTTGGCTGATAATCTACTTCCATAACCTCCTCCCCCTTCTGGCGGGGGAGGACTAAGGTGGGGGGGGGAATGTGAACAGGATAAGAAGTTTAAGTAGAGGCCTCAGAAACAATCCTACCGATACAGAGCAATTTCTTTGGAAGCATCTGAGGAGAAGGCAGATAGAGGGGTTTAAGTTCCGAAGGCAACAGCCAATAGATAAATATATAGTTGATTTTGTTTGCCTTGAAAATCGTATTGTTATTGAAGTTGATGGCGGACAGCATGCTGAGAGAGTTGATATAGACATAGAAAGAGATTCCTATCTCAGGCAAAATGGGTTTCTTGTTTTAAGGTTTTGGGGCAACGAGGTCTTAACCAATATCGATGGAGTCTTGGAGGTAATAAGAGATAATTGTTTGTCTCACCCTCCCCTGAATCCCCTCCCGTCAAGGGAGGGGAGGCGTTAGGACGTTCTATCCCTCTTGCTCCAGTTATCTCTCCTCCCCCTTAGCGGGGGAGGATGAAGGTGGGGGGATTTGAAGTTATTAAAGAGATCAATTATCATAAGGGAGGAATTTTAGTCATGCATCTGCTTCTACTATTCTCCCTTATTGCCTATTTTTTCGGCATTGTAGCCTTTTTCCACCACCTATTCAGGCGGCGCCCCTTATCCTTTAAGGGAGCCATATTTTTTATATCTCTGGGATTCCTTAGTCACAGCGCCATACTGGTAGGTCTCTTGCGTTACGAGAGAGAGACCTATTCGATTCCTTTCGGTTACTTTACCTTCTTCTCCTGGTGCATAGTCTTGGCCTCTCTGCTGGCTGAGTTCAGGTTTAAGATTAGATATATAAGCTTTTTCCTCATCCCGATTTCAATGCTCCTCCTGGGGCATTCCTACTATCAGCCGCACTTGGCCGCTGAGGTTCTCTATCCGACCATGTTCTGGTTTTTCGCCCACACCATCTTTTTCTTCCTCGGCTATGCCGCCTTGGCGATTACCTTTGCGGTTGGTATTATGTTTATCCTTCAGGAGAGACAGCTTAAATCAAAACAGGCCGGTTTGATATACCACCGCCTCCCCTCGTTGGAGGTATTGGACCATATAAATGGTCTGGCGGTCGATATCGGTTTCCCCCTGATAAGCGCCGGCATTATGACCGGAATTATCTGGTCGCGGCAAAGATACTTGGGCGGGTTTATAGGAATAGATAAGTTGTGGCCGGTTATAGCCACTTGGATAATATACGCCATACTCTTTTTTGGACGGATAGTCTTAGGGTGGCGCGGGCGTAGGGCGGCCCAAGTTTCGGTTATCGGTTTTATGGTCGCCCTTCTCGGTTATGTTTTACATATAATTTAGATTATGAATATTATTGCCTTAGGAATGAATCATAAGATGGCCCCGGTTGAGGTGAGGGAGAGACTTGCCCTCAATCAAGATAGGGCTAGGGAACTATTTAGGATTCTGGCTAAAGAAAATGGTTTGTACGAGCTTGTTATTCTCTCCACCTGTAACAGGGTAGAGCTCTATGCCGGGGTTGAGGATTGCAATAGAGGAATGTTCGCCTTAAAGAGTGCCCTGGCCAAACTGCCCTCTTTTCCGGCCGAAGGGATAGATAAATATCTATACGCCTACTCCGACAGGGATGCTGTGAGGCATATCTTCAGAGTGGCCTCATCCCTCGATTCAATGGTGGTTGGTGAGGCGCAGATATTAGGGCAGGTCAAGGATGCCTACGCCTGCGCCAAGGTTGAGGGGGGAATAGGGGTAATACTTAACCGTTTATTTGAGAAGGCCTTCACGGCCGCTAAGAGGGTTAGAACGGAGACGAAGATAGCCGAGAATGCGGTCTCGATAAGCTTTGTGGCGGTGGAGTTGGCCAAAAAGATATTTGATGACCTCTCAGGGCGGAGATTTATGATAATCGGGGCCGGTGAGATGGCTGAGATAGCCGCCAGGCAACTTATCGCCAATGGTGTTAAGG
>JAHJSF010000149.1 GCA_018830405.1 Nitrospinota bacterium
CCACCAATAACCGGATGGAGATGATGGCCGCCATTGCCGGTCTCCGAGCGGTCAAAGAACCTGCCGAGGTAACCATTGTTTCCGACTCCACCTACCTTGTAAAGGGGATGAGCAGTTGGATACACGGCTGGATTAAGAAGGGATGGAAAACGGCCAACGGCTCCCCCGTTAAAAATAAAGACCTGTGGGAAGAACTTCTAAAACTCACCAAACCGCACAAGATAAAATGGGAATGGATAAAGGGGCATGACGGACATCCTGAAAATGAGCTGTGCGACCTCTTAGCCAACGAAGCAATAGATAAGATAATGGGTAAGTAAGATGGACGGAATAATCACCATTCTCCCCGATGAAATATCAAACCGCTTGGCGGCCGGTGAGGTTGTTGAGAGACCGGCCTCGGTTGTCAAAGAGCTAATCGAAAACGCTATAGATGCCGGAAGCGACAAAATTACCGTTGAGGTTTCAGGGGGGAACAGAGGGCAGATTATAATAACCGATAACGGAACCGGCATGATTAGAGACGATGCCGTTCTCTCCCTCCAGCGTCACGCCACCAGCAAAATAAAAAGCGCCGATGATATCTTCTGCATCACCACCCTCGGATTTAGGGGGGAAGCCCTCCCCAGCATCGCCTCTGTCTCCAAACTAAAGATAACGACCTTCAACGAAGCGGAAGAGGTTGGGACAGCAATAAATATTGAAGGGGGAAAGATAACAGACATAAAGGATGCCCCCCCAATCAGAGGGACCTCAATAGAGGTCTCCGATATATTCTTCAATGTCCCGGCCAGACAAAAATTCCTAAGCTCCGAGACTACTGAGCTTTCACATATACAGGAAACCGTGATCAAAGAGACCTTGGCCAATCCGGCTATAGGCTTCAAGTTTATAAAGAATAAGAAAGTTGTCTTCGACCTCCCCGCCACGAATAACCTTAAGGAGAGAATAGCCAAACTATTCGGGAGCGAGATTGATGAAAACCTAATCAGAGTGGAACACGCCGTTGAGGGGAAACGTATATTCGGTTTTATCTCCAAGGCCGGTTACAGCAGAAAGACCCGCGACCAGCAGTTCCTCTTTCTCAATAATAGAAACATCAGGGACAAGGTTGTTAACCATGCCGTATATGAAGGGCTCCGCACACTCTTCCCGAGGGATAGACACCCGGTCTATTTTCTCTTTCTCGATGTCGATCCAACCATGGTCGATGTAAATGTTCACCCGACCAAACTTGAAGTTAAGTTTGCCGATGGACGCTCTATCCATAGCCTCACCTTTAACGCCGTAAGATTCGGGATTAAGGATAGTGGGGAGGAGAGTACCCCAATAGAAGATGAAGCAGACCAGCCTACAGTTCAGAACAGCTTCAGGGAAAGTGGATATACCTCAAGACCTGCTCCGAGAGAAGCAGGGATTAAAGAAGCGATATCAAAATATATGAACGCCCACCCTCGTCATTCCCTTGGGACGAAGGGCTACGAAAGAAGAGATTATTCCACTCCACCGCTCAGGAACAGTCAGACAGAAAGAACCTCCTCCCAACTGAGGCTTGAAGTAGGAAAAGGGGGTCATCTATCTAAGATGAAGATTGTTGGGCAGATATACAACACCTTCATAATCCTTGAAGGCCCTGAAGAGATGATGATTGTCGACCAGCACACAGCCCATGAGCGAATCTTATACGAAAAGTTTATGGATAGGGTCAACAGCGGGCAGGTCGATGCCCAGGAGATTCTCTTCCCCGCTCGGATAGAGGTTTCGGCAGATGAAAAAGATCTGGTCGAAAAGCATCTTGAGACACTTATGAAATTGGGTTTTAAGCTGGAACATTTCGGCGGGCAAACCTTCACCATCCGCACCATGCCGGTAATGCTCAAAGATGACGACCCGAAAGAAGCAGTGCGTGACCTTATCGATTCTCTAAAAGAAACGAACAAAAAAGAAACCATCGGGGATATTTTGGAGAAGATGATAACCATCGCCGCCTGCCGTGCCGCCGTTAAAGCCGCCGACAAACTGACAATGGCCGAGATGGAACATCTCTTAAAACAGTTAGAGCAGTGCCGCCTCCCCTTCACCTGCCCCCACGGGAGACCGATTGTTTTGACAATTGATAGAAAGAGTATTTTGAATGGGTTTTTGAGGCAATAGCTATTTAAACACTGAGGCACTGAGGCACAGAGATTTTTCTTTTTTGGACCACAAATATATTTTCCGGCACCTCTTTGGCGTGGTACATTATCAACATAACTCAAAAGAAAACAAAGAGGATATTTTCTTCAGATAATCTTTACAAAATGATACATATTGGCCGAACTCACATTTTAGATACATCAGCACTTATTAAACTAGTGTTAGATGAAAAGGGAAGCATAAAGTTAAGGACATATTTCTATAATAATCTAACTTTCTGGACTACATCAATTTGCTTTGCTGAAGCACTTGGGGTTTTAAAAAGAAAGCATTTTTTCCGTAAGCTAATTTCAAATAAAGCATATTTAGCTAATACAGATAAACTTGTCGCCCATTTAAGAAGTAAAAAGATATCAATTAAAGATGTAGATTTAGCAGATAGGGAAATATACTCTGAAATAGAAGAAATATGTAAAAATTATAAACTTGATATTGCAGACGCATTTCAATTGGTAACATTAAAAGCTGGTTTTCCTAGCTCATTTGATGGTGAATCTAAAACAATGCTCATAACAGCTGATAAAGACTTAGCCATAGCC
>JAHJSF010000150.1 GCA_018830405.1 Nitrospinota bacterium
AAAAAGCTGACCGAACTTCAGAAGGGGAACAGAATGCTGAAGGAGGAGGTAGAGGCGGAGGATGTGGCCGCCGTTATCTCCAGATGGACGGGGATTCCTGTTTCTAAGATGATTGAGGGGGAGGCGGAAAAACTTATCCATATGGAAGAGCGCCTTAGAGAAAATGTGGTTGGGCAGGAGGAGGCGATACGGATTGTCAGTAACGCCGTCCGCCGTTCCAGGGCAGGTATTCAGGATAGCCGCCGCCCTATCGGTTCCTTCATCTTCATGGGGCCGACAGGGGTTGGTAAGACGGAGCTTAGCCGCGCCTTGGCTGAATTCTTGTTCGACAGCAAGGATCAGATGGTTCGGATAGATATGTCTGAATATATGGAGAAGCATGCTGTTTCGCGTTTGATAGGTGCTCCACCAGGATATGTTGGATATGAAGAGGGGGGGCAGTTGACCGAGGCGGTGCGAAGGCGCCCCTATTCGGTTCTACTCCTCGATGAGATAGAGAAGGCACATCATGATGTCTTCAATATCTTGCTACAGCTTCTTGATGATGGCCGATTGACCGATAGCCACGGGCGGGTGGTCGACTTTAAAAACTGTGTTGTTATTATGACCTCAAACATCGCCAGCAATGTTGTTGGAAGGATGGGGGAGAGAAAGGCGGAGTTGGAGAAGAAGGGACACTTTGACCAGACGGCCGACGATTATATCGAAAGACTGAGTAAGGATAAGGAGTATAAAGAGTTGGAGAATGAGGTTGCCGGGGAGCTGAAAAACCATTTCAGGCCTGAGTTTTTAAACAGAGTGGACGATATTATAATCTTCCACAACCTTGGTCTTAGAGAGATTAAGAGAATCGTGGATATTCAATTTTCTGAAATATGTGATAGATTTAAAGACCGTAAGATTACCCTCGAACTCTCCGAGAAGGGGAAGGAGTATCTGGCCAATATTGGCTACGATCCCGCCTTTGGGGCTCGTCCCCTTAAGAGGGCGATGCAGAAATATCTGCTAGACCCGCTGGCCTTGGCACTTCTTAAGGGGGAGTTTAAAGACGGGGATATCGTCAAGATAGATGTAGATAAGGATAATAAATTTACCTTTAACAAGTGATGAAAGGATAGTTTTCTATGCATGACCTCGTTATTATTGGCGGCGGCGCAGCCGGATTGTCCGCCGCTATCTACGCCCTAAGGGCCCGCTTGGACGTCCTTCTTATAGAAAAAATGGGGATTGGGGGGCAGATAATGACTGCCGATATCATTGAAAATTATCCCGGTTTCAAGAGTCTCAGTGGTATGGAGTTGATGCAGAAGTTTGAAGAACAGGCCAATGACCTGGGGCTGAGAACCGAATATAAGACGGTTAATAAGATTATCGATGAGAGGAATAAAAAGATAATAAAGACGGACGGCGGAGATATTGAGGCAATGGCCGTCATTATTGCCACCGGTGCTAACCCCAAAAAGCTTGGCGTTGCAGGGGAAGAAAAATTTACCGGACGTGGCGTTTCTTATTGCGCTACCTGCGACGGCCCTTTCTACAAGGATAAGAATGTTGTGGTAATCGGCGGCGGGGATACCGCTGTTAAAGAGGCCAACTATTTAACTAAGATTGCTGCCAAGGTGACACTTGTCCACCGCCGCGACAGGCTGAGGGCGGAGAAGATAATGCAGGAAGCCCTGCTGGCCAATCCCAAGGTTGAGTTTGCTTGGTATAGTGTCTTGGAGGAGATATATGGGGATGATAGCGGTGTTACCGGCGTAAAGATCAAGAATGTAAATGATGGGGTAAGGGCCATCGATACAGACGGGGTCTTTGTTTTTGTCGGCATAGAGACCGACACCTCCTTTGTTGATGTCGAGAAGACTGAGCAGAACTTTATTGTGGTCAATTCTAAAATGGAGACCTCGGTTAAAGGTATCTATGCGGTGGGTGATGTGAGAAATACCCCCCTCAGGCAGGTTGCTACGGCGGTTGGGGATGGGGCCATAGCTGCTGTTATGGCCGAAGAATATATAAGCCGTCTTAAAGGGGAATCTTATCCGGCGAGGGATTAGTTATATCTCATCCCCAAACCTTTCAACATAAGACCTATTATGCCCCCCAAAAATAAAGGGAGAAAGACTAAGATAATCTGCACCTTGGGCACGGCTTCAGACAGAGTGCCCGTTCTATCTAAGATGATGCTGGCCGGAATGGATGTGGCCAGGCTCAACTTTTCCCATGGAAATTTGAAGGGACATTCAGACAAGATAAACCTGATAAGAAAACTGAATGATAGGCATGCCCGGAATATAGAGATATTGGGAGACCTGGAGGGGCCTCGGATAAGGATAGGGAGGCTGAAGGAAGGTCTCCCCATAAAGGTTAGGAAAGGGGATACTGTTTGGTTGACCAAGGAGGATATTATAGGCGAAGGAAATCTGATTCCATTCGATTATTCCGGCCCCCTAACCAAAATCAACAAAGGGAAGCATATTTATATAGACGATGGTAATATCGCTCTCCTGGTTGAATCATCATCTAAGAATAGGGTTAAGACAAAGGCAATAGTCGGCGGCAGAATAAAGGAACGTAAGGGGGTTAACATCCCGGATGTCCATCTCAATTTTAAAGGGCTTGCCTCGAGGGATAAAGAAAATATAGATTTTTGCCTAGCCAATAGGGTAGATTATCTGGCCCAATCTTTTGTCAGGAACCGGGATGATATCCTGGCCATTAAGAAATATATTGGAGATTCGCCTCATAAACCTAAGATTATCGCCAAGATAGAGGATCGGGAAGGGATAATAAATATCGATAAAATAATCAAGGTCTGCGACGGGATTATGGTTGCCAGGGGGGATATGGGGATTTCGATACCTGTATACGAGGTTCCCATAGTTCAAAAGAAGATAATAAGAAAATGCAATGCGACAAAAAAAATAGTTATTACGGCCACTCAGATGCTGGAGAGTATGACCGAAAACCCTATACCCACAAGGGCCGAGGTCTCAGATGTGGCTAATGCGATATTGGATGGGTCTGACTATGTGATGCTCTCGGCCGAAACGGCCGTAGGGAAATATCCGGTTGATTGTGTCAAGATGATGGATAAGATAATCAGGTTTACTGAAAAGAATGGTTAGTTTTTGTTCTTTGTCCTATTCGTAATATGAAACTTATTTCAAAATTATGCTTTAATGTAGCAAAGCTATCCTTTCAAATTCGTCACGCGCGATAGCCTGTTTACACTTAACACTCAGGGCTATTTCATCGTAGTTTTTAAAAAGTATCTTGGTTATCCTCTCATCCAAGGCGTTTCTTTTAACCATACCTAAGAAAATATTTTCCATCTCTGTTTTGTTCATCCCCTCCCGGTATGGTCTGTCCTCGGATAGGGCGGTAAAGGTATCGGCTACAGCCATTATTCTTGATAGCGTAGAAAGTTTATCTCTGCCCACATGAAAAGGATAGCCTGTTCCATCCAGTTTTTCGTGGTGAAAGGCGGCCCACTCGGCCATCTCTTCCAGCCCCCCTATTGTACTTAGGACCACATATGAGTAGTAGGTGTGTTTTCTGATTACAGCAAATTCTTCCCCGGTAAGTTTACCCGGTTTCTCCAATATAGAATTTGGCACGGCCAGTTTGCCGATATCGTGAAAACATCCGGCCAAATCCATTAAAGAACACTCATGTTTGGTGAAACCGAAATATTGTGAAATCATGGCCGCACATTCGGAGACACCGCTTGAGTGAGTTGCAGTGAATCTTGACCTAAAGTCAACGAGGTTTCTGAAAAATGGGGCTATGGAGAACATGCTGTTTGTGTCTATCATAAGATTTCTAAATGGTCCAAAGGTCGATAGTATGTCATATAGACGTGGCGACATCATATCAAGCCAAAATGACTCCTTTGCCGATATAGCCTTAAGTAGTTCCACTATATCCGGATGTATCTCTTTCCCCTTCATGGAGACAATCTTTTCTGCGATATCTTTATTTTGATGCAGAATATATTTTTTCCTGTCTACCGACCGCTCCAGGTAGTCAGCGAGGTATAGTATCTGGGCGGCAAAGGTATTGTGTATGGTTATATCCGTATCACATTTACTCCACGGCCTGTGGTGAAATCTGACCATCGAGGAGGCCTCCCTCAGGAGAGGGGAGGAGTATAGTAAATTGGCTCCTCGGATGGAATGGGCATTCATATCCTCTAATTCAAAACTGTGAATTGCTTCTTTCTCGTCTGAGGTTAATGCCCCGACATCGTGTAGTAGTGCCCCTATGAATATTTGCTCAACCCTGTCGGGGGATATTTGGGAGGCCTTGGCCAGTTGCCAAGCTATGAAGGCAACCCTAATCTGGTGGTCTGCTATGGATTCATCCGCAAGGTCTATGGCGGTTGAGCAGGATAGTAAGACGTTTCCAAAATTAACAGAAAGTTCTTTTAACATTTGTCCCTACCCAAAAATATATGTTTGGTTTGTAAAAAATGTTTTTTGTCTACGGTTAGGTCCAGACCGCATTCACCTATATCATTAGGCTATTAAATAGTCAATCGGTCAGATTAGTTGAGATTGAGTTTTAGCGGCCCTTTTGCTATCCTGTTAATCCTGTTGTGATTAAATGAATAAAATAAAAACGGATAAGGAAAGATGATTAAACCGTACAAAGGGATGCTGCCGAAGATAGACCCGACTGTCTATGTTGATGACTCGGCTCAGATTATAGGGGACGTGGAGATAGGCGCTCAATCGAGCGTTTGGTCCTGTGCCGTTATCCGCGGGGACGTGAACTATATCCGTATAGGCAAGATGACCAGCGTTCAGGATGGGTGTCTTTTACATGTCATGCATAAAACACATCCCCTCTTTGTTGAGGATATGGTTACTTTGGGGCACGGGGTTATTCTCCACGGCTGCCGCATAAAATCGCGTTGCCTTATCGGGATGGGGGCAATTGTCCTTGATGGAGCAGAGGTTGGTGAGGATTCAATTATTGGAGCAGGGTCGGTAGTGACTGAAAATACCAAGATACCTTCCGGCTGGCTGGCCGTTGGAGCCCCAGCCAAACCGAAGAGGGAACTGACCGAAAAAGAGATTGAGAGGATTAAACAGTCTGCCTATAACTATATTGAATACGTCAAGGGGTATAAATAGGCCCCCTAACATATCCCTGTAAAACAATTCGATTAAACTGTATGGAGATTCTGTCTTGAGTGATTCTGATACCAATAATAGGCGGTTTATCTCCGGTAACGCCCCCCTAGATGAAGATCTGATATATAGTGTTTCCGAACTGACCCAATCGGTAAAGTTTCTCCTTGAGGAGGAATTCCCAAGTGTCTGGCTGACCGGTGAGATATCAAACTACCGCCTCCCCTCCTCAGGCCACGCCTATTTTGCCCTGAAAGATTCCGAGAGTCAGATAAGGTGCGTCTTCTTTAAATGGCTTATGGGGCATGTGAGGTTTGATATCGAGGATGGCCTTGAGGTCCTTGTCCGGGGAAGGCTGACCGTCTACGAAGCGCGTGGTGAGTATCAGATTACCGTTGATTATATGGAGCCGAGGGGGGTTGGAGCCCTTCAGCTGGCCTTTGAACAGCTTAAAGAAAGACTCTTAAAAGAGGGGCTGTTTGATACCGACAAGAAAAAGGCTATCCCGCAGTTCCCTGAAAAGATCGGCATCGTCACCTCCCCTACAGGTGCGGCCGTAAAAGATATCCTCTCAGTCATAACCCGCCGTTTCCCGAATGTAAATATATTAATATGTCCCGTTAGGGTGCAGGGTGACGGGGCGGCCGAGGAGATTGCCGCCGGTATTGAGACCCTAAACGACATCGGCGGAATCGACGTAATGATTGTTACCCGCGGCGGTGGTTCGATAGAAGACCTGTGGGCCTTTAATGAGGAGGTTGTGGCTAGGGCCATCTATGCCTCAAATATCCCGGTTATTTCTGCCGTGGGGCATGAGATAGATTTTACAATCTCAGATTTTGCGGCCGACCTCCGCGCCCCAACCCCTTCCGCTGCCGCCGAGCTGGTTGTCCCGGATAGAGAGGAACTTAAGCGGGAGATTGCTGATATCACCAACAGAATGATAGGGGTTGTACTGAATGATATCTCAAACCTGAGGGACAGGCTTGAATATTTGACCAACAGGTGTGCTCTGGCCTCTCCCACCGCCAGATTGGGGGAGATGAGGCAGCGGTTGGATGATATGGAAGAGGTTATTGTTAGAGATATTATCCGGCTCTGCTTCCATAGTAGGGAGGTTCTTGAGGGGTTTCGGGAACGTATCTGGAAACAGCAGGGGGATAAGAAGATTGCCCTCCTTAGGGGCACCCTGACCGATCTGCAAAAGAGGCTGTTGGCTTCCATTATAAATAGGGGGCGGTTTGCCCAGAATAGGCTGGCCTCAATTGCCGGCAAACTCAACGCCCTTAGCCCACTAGCCTCTCTCGAGAGGGGGTATAGTATCTGTTACAGCCATGAAGATGGGAGGGTAATTAAGGGGGTTGAGGGGTTGGCGCTTGGAGATAGACTTGATATACGCCTATGGGGAGGGAAACTTCTCTGTGATATCATTAAAATAACAGATAACAAGAAGGGGGATACCTAAATTGACAAAAGCCAAGGGGGTTAATTTTGAGACTGCTCTTAAAAAGCTGAAGGAGATTGTTGAGGAGCTTGAATCGGACGATTTGGACCTTGAGAAATCTCTGTCGAGATTCGAGGAGGGGATAAATCTGGTCAAGCTCTGCTCCCAACATCTTGATGAGGCAGAGAAGAAGGTTGAGATACTTACCGCCGGCCGGGGAGGAAAGGCAGTCAGGTTTGAAATAGAAGAGGGGGACGGCGACGATTGATGATTAATATTAAAGACTATTTTAATGCGAACCGAGAGGCGGTCAATATCTACATAGAGGGTCTCCTTAAGAATATAGATCAATACCCGAACGATTTGCACGATTCTATGAGTTATTCCCTGATGGCCGGCGGGAAACGTCTCCGCCCCATACTTGTTATAGCCTCAGCCGAGACGGTTGGAGGGGTGAGAGAGAATGTCCTCCCCTTTGCCGCCGCCATTGAGATGATACATACCTATACCCTTATCCATGATGACCTCCCGGCCATAGACGACGATGAGCTACGGCGCGGTAAGCCGACCTGCCATAAGGAGTTCAGTGAGGCTACGGCCATACTGGCCGGGGATGCCCTCCTTACCTATGCCTTCGAGGTTATGAGCAACCTTTCCCTCATGCCCAACTGCTCCCCCGACAATGTAATAAAGGCCCTCAATGAAGTGGCTAAGAGGGTTGGCGTTTCGGGAACGATAGGGGGGCAGATGGCCGATATACTATACGAGGGGGTGGGGGGTACGATTCCTCTCCTTGAGTATATACATACCCATAAGACGGGGGAGATGATTCTGGCCTCGGTCTTGGCTGGGGGAATTTTAAGCGGTGCCACCGATGAAGAATTAGCGGCCCTATCTGCATATGCCAAGAATATTGGTCTAGCCTTCCAGATAGTCGATGATATCCTCGATGTTGAAGGGGACAGTAAGGTTATGGGAAAAAATACAGGTATTGACGCCAAAAATAATAAATTGACCTATCCGGGCCTCCTCGGAATTGCCGAGTCTCGGCATATTGCCTCTCACCTGATAGATACGGGGATTAAGTCTCTGGCCATCTTCGGGGAGCGGGGAGAGGTGTTGAAGGATACGGCCGAATACATTATAGCCAGAAGTTTTTAAACGATAGGTGGATTGTTGGATATACTCGATAAAATAGATAGCCCCGCGGACCTTAAGAAGATTCAAAAGACCAAACTGCCGAAACTGGCCGATGAACTGCGGAGGATGATTGTCGGAACGGTCTCAAAAAACGGCGGTCACCTTTCGTCTAACCTTGGGGTGATTGAACTGACCATCGCCCTAAATTATGTCTTCAATTTTCCGCGCGACAAGGTTGTCTGGGATGTGGGACATCAGTCGTATGCCCATAAGCTCCTCACCGGGAGGCGAAAACTCTTCCATACCCTTCGTCAGGATGGGGGTATAGCAGGATTTCCCAGGAGGGAGGAGAGTCCATACGATGTCTTTAATACCGGCCATAGCGGGACATCTATTTCGGCCGCCCTCGGGATGGCCAAGGCGCGTGACATGCGGGGGGATGATAATTCCGTTATAGCCGTTATAGGGGATGGTTCTCTCAGTTCCGGGCTGGCCTTTGAGGGGCTGAATAATGCCGGCTCCATAAAGAGCAATCTTATTGTGGTCTTAAACGATAATGAGATGTCGATATCCCCCAATGTCGGGGCCATGTCGGCCCACCTCAGTTCTATCATCACGGGGGAGAGATATAACAAGCTGAAGAAGGATATCGAGTCGGTGATTAAGGCGATACCCGCTATTGGAGAACAGATAGCCTCATTCGCCCACAAATTGGATGACGGAATAAAGGGGATGTTTATCCCCGGGAGGCTCTTTGAAGACCTCGGCTTTAAATATGTCGGCCCGATAGATGGGCACAATATAAACCTGCTTATAGACACCTTAAAAAAGGTCAGGAAGCTTGAACGCCCCATTCTCCTGCATATCGTCACCAAGAAGGGATTGGGCTATCTTCCGGCCGAGGAGCGTCCCGACAATTATCATGGCACCCCCCCCTTTGATGCCTCCAATGGCAATTTTAATAGGGAGCCTTCCTATACCACCTATACCAAGGCCTTCGGGGAAGCCCTGGTTCATCTTGCCGGGGAAAATGAGAAGGTTGTAGCCATAACGGCGGCTATGATGGACGGGACAGGGTTGAAGGACTTTGCCGAAAGATTTCCCGAAAGGTTTTATGATGTAGGTATCGCCGAGCAGCACGCCGTTACCTTTGCCGCCGGTCTGGCCACCGAAGGGTTTAAACCGGTTGTGGCCGTCTATTCCACCTTTCTACAGCGGGCCTACGACCAGATTCTTCACGATGTCTGTCAGATGAATCTTCCGGTAATATTTGCCATAGACAGGGCCGGAATAGTTGGGGAGGATGGCCCGACCCACCAGGGGATGTTTGATATCTCTTACCTCAGGTCTCTCCCCAATATGACTATCATGGCCCCCAAGGACGAAAACGAATTGGGACAGATGCTCGGAACCGCCCTGACCATTGAAGGCCCGGTGGCTATCCGTTACCCGAGAGGGAGCGGGGTAGGGGTTGAGATAGACAAGGAATATAAGAAGATTCCCGTGGGGCAAGGGGAGATTTTAAGAGAGGGAACCGATTGCGCCATACTGGCTGTTGGCAACAGGGTCTATCCCTCCCTGGAGGCGGCCAAGATGCTGGAAGAGAAGGGGATTTCCTGCGCAGTTATAAATCTCCGTTTTGTGAAACCGCTTGATAGGGAACTTATAAAAGAGATGTCCCAAAAGGTTAAGTGTATCGTTACGGTTGAAGAACACCTCCTCATGGGGGGGGCCGGTTCAGGGGTATTGGAACTCCTTGATGACCTCTTTATGGTGCATCCTCCAATTCTTAGAATTGGGGTGGACGACTGCTTTGTAGAACACGCCAATCCTGACTTACTCCGAGAAAGATACCAATTGGATGCCAACGGTATATTTAAGCAAACGCTTAACTTCTTCAATAAATGTCAAAAAAAGCACGCTTAGATAATCTCCTTGTCGAGCGTAATCTGGCCAGTAGCCGGGAAAAGGCCAAAGCCCTTATCCTCTCCGGGCAGGTTTTGGTTAACAATGTTCCGGTTGATAAGGCCGGCTCTCAGGTTAACTCCGAATCAGATATAACACTCAAAACAGAAGAAATCCCCTATGTCAGCCGCGGCGGTATAAAGCTTGAGGGGGCCTTGGAACATTTTGGGGTTGATGCTACAGGGAAGGTGGGGATTGATGTCGGGGCCTCAACGGGGGGATTTACCGACTGTCTCCTTCAGAAAGGGGCCAAGCATGTCTATGCGGTTGATGTCGGCTACGGGCAGTTTGCTTGGAAACTTCGTGGAGACAAAAGGGTTACCCTGATAGAGAGGAAAAATGTTCGCTTTATGGAGCCGGCCGATATCGGCGGGGTCAAGGTCGATATAATTGTTATCGATGTATCATTTATATCTCTTAGACATATACTCCCGCCGATTAAGCCGCTACTTAAAGAGGGGGGAGAGATTGTATCCCTCATCAAACCGCAGTTTGAGGTGGGCAAAGGTGAGGTAGGGAAAGGGGGGCTAGTAAGCGATCCCTTAAAGAGGGCGCAAGTTGTGGAGGAGATATCAACCTTTGCCCAAGGGTTAGGCTATAAGGTATTGGGAACAACCACCTCGCAGATTACCGGTTCGAAGAAGGGGAATGTGGAGTTTTTTATTTATCTGTCACTCTGATAATTTTTTGACTGGAGAATCCAGTTGCCAAAAGATTTAGACAGGATAACAGGAATTTACTGGATATTTTTCTATTCCCCCTTTAGCAAAGCTTGCTATATTGTGGAAAGGGTTTAAGCCATACTTTATGTAATAGGCTATACTCCGGAA
>JAHJSF010000151.1 GCA_018830405.1 Nitrospinota bacterium
GTGGATAACAACTGTTCCAAAAGATAGGCTGGGGGAAGTTGTTAAAACCATGGGAGAAGAAGGAATTACCATACTTTCCATTGAGCCGACCAGGAGAAATCTGGAGGATTCCTTTATGGAGTTTATCAACCGCCAAGAAAGTTATGGTGAAGGCATTAAATAATTTGACATCAAATCCCCCTTTGTTAAGGGGGAATAAGGGGGTTGTTAGCGTTTGAGTACGGCCTCGTATAAATTGAACCTGATAACTATGGGATGTTTTTCGTCTTAGGTGTTTCGATCGGTTTTTCTATAGGTTTTTTAGCTGGTTTCTCCACAGGCTTTTCTGCAGGTTTTTCTACCGGTTTTGGGGGTTCTTTGGGAGATGAAGCCTGCAACTCTTTCTGAAGGGCCATGAGCTTAACGCTTATCTCGGCCAGATCGGCCTTTATACTGACTATCTCATTACTGAAATCATCCCCCCTCCGCTCATCTTTGAGATTGGCCTCTTCTTCCAGCTTTTGTAGGGTAGCAGAAAGTGTTTTTAGATCGGCTACAGCCAGCTCCAGGGAATCAAGGCGGTCATTGACAGACTTCAGCCTGTAGCTATACTCATCAAACTTGGCCGATATCTGCTCAAGGCTGTCTGAGATATTGTTTATTCCGTCTATAACTGTGGCCTGATTGAGCTTATCCTGCTCAATATTCGCCCATCTTTGCTCAAGGGGGGGGCAGCCGGTCAAAATAAACAGGGTGCATAGAATAAATAATCTCTTTAACATGTCGAGATATCTTACTCTATAACACCCTGTTCGGTAGAACAACTTATACTACTTTGTGGTTACAACTGTGTGAGCACGTCTGTTCTTGGCCCAAGCTTCCTCACTATGGGCAGCATCCAAAGGAAGCTCCTCACCATAGCTTATCGTATAAATCCTGTCAGCCTTAATACCCAAGGTTACAAGATAGGCCTTAACTGACAGCGCCCTTCTCTCTCCAAGGGCCAAATTATATTCTGTGGTACCACGATCATCACAATGCCCCTCTACCAAAACATTCGCTCCCGGATTCTTCACCATCCATTCGGCATTCTGCTTCAAAATATTTTTGGCATCGGGACGGATGGCAGATTGATCAAAATCAAAGCCTATATCCTTTAACCCGGCCTCTTCACGAACCTTCATGCCGCGACCTGCCTGGGGAACGGCCGTAGAAACACCCTCCCCCGTCTTAGATGTGGTTTTCTTGGCACAACCCTGAACAAGCAACAAAACCGCCAAAACACCGACCAACCCTGTTAGACCAAACTTCTTAGACATATAACACCTCCCTAAAAATAATGTGGAACAACCATCCTATAAAAATCCCTTGCTAAGACCTAACAATACATCAGTTAAGATGAGGTGACCAAGCCGGGTCATACCCTCCCCCATCTAAAGACATTATTTTATGCTGATTACCTCCATCGGCCTCCATTACAAAGAGTTGATACGACCCATTACGGTCAGAACTAAAGGCTATCCTCCGCCCATCAGGAGACCAGGAAGGGGACTCATCATTCCCGCTACTTTTGGTCAATTGCCTAGTCTCATTAGTGGATAAATTTATCATATAAATATCAAAATGTCCATTATTCATAGAGGAGTAGCTTATCTTTGTTCCGTCAGGGGACCAAGAGGCCTGGTCGTTGTAAGAGCCATCATAGGTTACCCTTTTAATGTTCCACCCCTGTATATCCATGACATATATCTGGGGAGTCCCGGACCTGCTGGAGGTAAAGGCAACACGCCGCCCATCGGGGGACCATTCGGGGGATGTGTCAATGCCCCTTGACTGGGTCAGCTTCCTCCTCTCCCCGTTTTCCAGATCAAGGCGATATATCTCAGGATTGCCGCTTATACTCATCGACAAGACCATACTCTTCCCATCGGGGGACCAGGAGGCATTACTATTGATGCCAGACTCAGCCGAGATAGCTCTATCCTTCCCCGTCTCAAGATCAAGGAGGTAGAGGTCGGGGTTCCCCATTTTAAAGGAGGTATAGCTTATCTTCTTGGCATCGGGAGACCAGTTGGGGAAGAGGTTTATAGCCCTATTTCTTGTAATCTGTCTAAGGTTTTGACCGTCATAGTCGGATATATAGATCTGCTTATAGCCCAACTTATCGCGCGATATAAAGGTAATCTTGGTAGTGGATATCCCCTTTTCCCCGAATATCTCCCAGATAATCTTGTCTGATATACGGTGTACTACCTGACGATAATTATTAAGGGGGCCGGTCTCCCTAATGACAATCTTGCGGTTCATGTCGTAAAGGTCGTACAGCTCACACTCCACCGAGAAGGAGTTTCGGTCGGCCGATACCTTCCCCTTCAAAAGTATCTCCGCCCCAATACTGCTCCACTCCGGAAAGTCTATATACCCCTTTTCTCTGTCAATACCGGCGAGTTGACGCATAATATCTTCGTCGTCCAAGGGGCTGAAATAGGTTGATTCGGTCAAATCATTCTTGATGATATCTACGGTAGCTTGAGACAGATGCCTAAGCGTGGGCTCTCCACTGAAGGCCAAGGGGGGGATGGCAATAGCTACCCTCTGACTGCCTGTCCTTGACAGACGCATAGTAAAGGCAGATCCGGCCAAGGCCGACTGCCAACCAAAGCAGGACAAGAGCACAGCTAAGACGGCAACTAAAACAGACTGCCTTAATGAAACAATATTATTATTTAAGCTCCGCACAATCTCTATACCAATAGAACTATAAAGTTCGTTTTTAGAAAAACTTTGGGGATGCCCTGATAACTCCCTCAATCTTCTTGAAATTCTAAATAAACCGGTTGGTCAATTTAAACACCTTGTTACTCTAAGCCTCGTGGCCCACTCAAGTTTCAATTGGTCTTAGTATATCAGAAGAAACACCAGGATATAAAATTGGGTTTAGATAGATTTCGGCCACTCTGATGAGAAAACTATCCGACCAGAATCAAATCGTATTCACGGCTCCCCAAACCAATATCCTCCGCATAGCGTAGTTGAACGCTCCAATCAATGTCGGGGTAAACGCCCCTAAATTTATCTTCTCCCGGCGCAAAATTATCGATCAACTTCCCCCCTCTCTTCCCCTCTTCTCCATTAACCAGATCCGCCGCCGCTTGGTCTATGGCTACGGGGTCTCCGGAAACAAGGATACCTATGTCCCTGACAATCGGGGCATCGTTAAAGGGGTAACAATCGCAGGCGGGAGAAACATCGGTAATAAATGTTATAAAGGCCGACTTCCCCTCCTTCCCCTTAAGCGCCCCGCAGACGTGCTCAGCCATCTTCTCCTGCATACTGCTGACATCCGCATCCCATTTTATCTTTATCGCCCCAAGGCGGCAGGAGAGGATGCACTCACCGCAGCCGATGCATCTTTTAGGGTTAATAGCCACCTTCCCCTCAGCCGTTTTGACTATAGCCCCTTCAGAGGGACACCATCCAATACACCTCATACAGCCTACGCACGAGGTTTCAAGGACAAATGGAGAGACGTTGGAATGCTGATTAAGTTTCCCCTTGACCGAGGCACACCCCATTCCAAGGTTTTTTATTGCCCCGCCGAAGCCGGTCAATTCATGACATTTAAAGTGGGTAACCCCTATCAAGACATCGGCAGCATGGATGTCAGAGGCAACATCAACCTCCTTGTACCATTTTTTATCGATAGAAACCATTTCATAAGATTGTCCTTTAAGCCCATCGGCAATAATAACCGGGACGCCTACCGAGGAATAATCAAAACCATTCTCTATGGCCGTTCTGATATGGGTAACCGATTCCTTGCGGGAACCGACATAGAGGGTGTTGGTATCGGTCAGAAAAGGTTTCCCCCCCGCCTCTCTCACCCTATCCACAATAGGACGAAGATAGGGAGGTTTTATGTGGGCCCTATTCCCCTTTTCTCCGAAATGGATCTTTAAGGCAACCAAATCACCCTCTTCAATAATATTATTTAAGGGAATATTGTCGATCAACTTGGATAACCCTTCAAAAATACCCCCCTCCGCTATCCCTCTAAGGTCAAGAAAAAAAACCTGGCTCTTCATAGTATCTACCGGTTAAATATTTATAGACAGCTCCCTCCACAAACCAATTTAAAGGGGGCTTACGGATAAGACAAACAATAAGTTTTGAGTTCAGAGGAACAGGTATTATAATGTTTAACCTGTTACATAGGCGTATAGGTAAATCCGTTTATGACGCAATTTACTCGGTTGGACAGTCTCTGATATATCTGGAATGATATATTCTGCCTAGGGGCAGTGTCAATAACATAATATAATCGGGCCTGGCCCGAAGGCTGACTTTAATTGCAATAAAATAGGGAAAAAGATGGAGTCTTTGGAAACTATCGAGGAAAAATCATACCAGATAAAACTCCCGACATTTGAAGGCCCCCTTGACCTACTTCTACACCTAATTAGAGACCAAGAGATAGATATATACGATATCCCGATATCTCAGATAACGGAACAGTATATAGCCTACATAGAGTTAATGAGGGATCTCAACCTTGATGTGGCCGGAGAATTTCTGGTTATGGCCGCCACCCTGACTCATATAAAATCAAGACTCCTCCTCCCCAAACCTGATCCTGTCAACCCCGATGAGGAAGAGGGAGACGACCCCAGAAACGAACTGGTGAGAAAACTCCTTGAGTATAAGATTTACAAAGAAACCACCTCATTTTTGCGCGACAGAGAGGAGTTTAGAGGAAATATTTATGTCAGGGAACCGGCCAAGGAGAGCGCTGCCGATGGGGAGAATATGTTAAACGAGACCACCCTGTTCGACCTTCTTTCCGCCTTTAACAAGCTTCTCAACAGCATAGGAGGAACATCCAGCAAAGAGATCAACTTGGATGAAATTTCGGTAACCGAGAAGATAAATTACATCATGGATGCCCTGTCACGCCATGTTCAGATGCGCTTTGAAGACCTCTTCCCAGCCTCGGTAACATACATGGAGATAGTGGCCACATTTATGGCCCTCTTAGAATTAATAAGGATAAAGCTTGTTAAAATAAAACAGGCTCAGCTGTTCGGATCGATAATCATATACAGGAACGAAAACAAAAATGGAACTGACAACAACTAAGGCCATAATAGAGAATATACTTCTCGTTTCAGATAGACCGGTTACGCCGGATAAGATAATAGAAACGCTGGAAGGGGCGATAGATGCCGACACGTTTAAAAATATTATGGATGAATTGATGCACGAGTATAAACAGCGTGGAATTCAGATAATCGAAATTGCCATGGGCTATCAGTTGGCTACACGTCCCAAATATGCCGACTGGATTGGCCGGTTCATAAATATAGACAGGAAAACAAAACTTTCTAAGGCGGCCCTGGAGGTTTTGTCAATAATAGCCTACAGACAGCCGATAACAAGGATAGAGATAGACACAATAAGGGGGGTAGACTCGGGCGGTGTTGTTAAGTCACTGATCGACAAAAAGCTGATACGCGGCATGGGGCGAAAAAAGGTTATAGGAAAACCGATGATGTTCGGCACCAGCAGACGATTCTTAGAATATTTCGGATTGAGAAATTTGGCTGATCTTCCAACCATAGAGGAGTTTAGGGAAAAAGAAGAGAATATAAACACCTCTGAAGAGAATGACGGGGAACCGCGCAGAAAGAGCGGCCAGTTGTTCGCTGAACAACAACAGGTTGAACCTGACGATGAGATGGAAGATGAAGAGGAGCTTTTAACTACGGAAGAAACCACGACCGAAGAGGACATATAACCCCTTATCTGTACAGAGCGTCAGAAAAAAGTAGACCGAGGCGCGACGAAGGCGAGGAGTGAGGCGTATTAAGCATACGTCGCAACAAGGAGCCGAGGAGCAACAAAGGTATACAAATTTATGTCGCTCTGTTTAATTATCCTTCATCTTGCGTCTCAAGAAGGTCGGCGGATCTAAATCCTGGTCGGGAGCAAAGAGGCTTCCCTCTAAATCCCCCTTGTCCGATACCCCCCCCTTCCCCTGTAACCTAAGATGGGTCGGGATATCAAGGACATTATGATTGTTAGCCATCGCCGTATGAAGTCTCTTGACATTCTCTATCCTCTTACTCAAGTCCTTTTCGTTGTCACGGCCATCAAAACCGGTAGCGATAAGGGTCACCCTAATCTCATCCTCAAGGCCATCGTGGGTCCCCGCACCCCAGATAATATTGGCATCCTTGTGGGCCTTCTCCTGAATAATATTAGAGGCCTCGGTCACCTCTTTAAGTGTCATATTATGCCCCCCGACTATCTGAATCAGCAGCCCTCTAGCCCCCTCTATGGAGGCGTTTTCAAGCAGAGGAGAAGAAGTGGCCAACTCGGCCGCCTCTCTGGCCTTATTAACCCCATGCCCCACCCCAATCCCCATCAAAGCGCGCCCCATGCCGGTCATAACAGCCCTGACATCGGCAAAGTCGAGGTTAACCAAGGCTGGTTCGACAATCAACTCAGATATCCCCTTAACGGATTGATACAAAACATCATCAACAACCCTAAAGGCATCCTTAAACGATAGGTTATCCTCCATCTCTAATAGGCGGTCATTAGGTATGGTTATCAAGGTATCAACCGCCTCCCCAAGTTCGGCCAGGCCTTTCTCCGCCTGGGACTGTCTAACCTTCCCCTCAAAGGAAAATGGACGTGTCACCACGCCTACGGTCAAAACCCCCATCTCCCTGGCCATACGGGCAATTATAGAAGTGGCCCCTGTTCCTGTCCCCCCCCCCATACCGGCGGTTATAAATATCATATCGGCCCCCCTTACCGCATCGTAAAGAAGCTCAGAACTTTCAAGGGCAGCCCTCTTCCCTATATCGGGAGAACCACCTGCCCCCAGACCACGAGTAAGATCGGCTCCTATCTGAAGCTTTACAGGGACGGAAGACCTTTTCAAAACCTGGGCGTCGGTATTGACCACAACAAACTCCACGCCGTTTATCTTTCGACTCATCATCGATTCAACGGCATTCCCCCCCCCGCCGCCGACACCGATAACCTTTATCCTGGCTCCATCATTGAAGTCTTCAGATAATTCAAACATTTTTAGTCTCCTCCATCACGAGATAATCAAAAACCGGGCTATTCAAAATGGGTATAATCCTTGTTATTATAATCCATCAACTCGGAAAACCATCCCTTCATTTTCTTTAGTATCTTATCGTAGAGGTTACGGTCTGTTAAACGTGTCTTTCCCTCCCCTTTACTATGCCTAAAACCAAACAGGACAAGCCCAACGCCGGTGGCAAATATGGTGCTCTCTATCGCATCCGACAATCCCCCCACCCCTTTAGGATATCCAAGCCTGGCCGGCAGGTCAAAGACCTTCTCGGCCAACTCCGGTATCCCCTCCATCAGTGATGCCCCTCCGGTAAGGACTATCCCCGACCCTAACATATCGTTATAGCCGCTCATCTGTATATCTCTTCTAATCAGACTGAACATCTCCTCAACCCTCGGCTCTATTATCTCACTAAGGTCTCGGCGCGACATTACACGTGATGATCTTCCGCCGGTACTTGGAACCTCTATCGTTTCATCCTTAGAGACCATAGAGACCATGGCCGCCCCATACTTTTTCTTTATATTTTCCGCCTCCCCCTGGGGCGTTCTGAGACCTATGGCAATATCATTGGTCAGGTGGTCTCCCCCGATAGCCAGGACGGAGGTAAACGTTATACTATCCCGAAGGAAGAGGGCCAAATCAGAGGTCCCCCCCCCAATATCCAGGACAGCCACTCCAAGTTCCTTCTCATCCCGATCAAGAACCGCTTCACTCGAGGCCAGCGGCTCAAGAATGATATCCCTGACATCCAGCCCTGCCCGGTTTATGCTCCGGACAATATTTTGGGCGGAGGTTATGGCCCCGGTGACAATATGCACCTTAGCCTCCAACCTCACCCCAGACATACCCAACGGGTCCTTTATCCCATCCTGGTTATCAAGTATATACTCTTGAGGGATAACGTGGATAACCTCTCTATCGGGGGGGATAGCCACCGCCCTAGCCGCCTCTATCACCCTATCTATATCCGACTGAGTAACCTGTTTATTCTTGATGGCTATCACGCCATGACTGTTGAACCCCTTTATGTGTCCTCCGGCAATGCCGACATAGACCGAATCAACCTCAACCCCGGCCATAAGTTCTGCCTTTTCTACTGCACCCTTGATAGATTCAACCGTGCTTTCGATATTGATTACAACCCCCTTACGGAGTCCTTTAGAGGGATGGGTCCCCATCCCTACAATATCTATACCGCCGTCCCCCCTCGGTTCACCAATGATACAGCATATCTTTGTTGTCCCTATATCTACACCAACAATGATGTCTCCTTTTTTGGCCATATCCAATCCTTTCTGCTTTCTATTGTTACAACACAGAATAATAAATCTTGTTTATATAACGACAACCTGCCCCTTAAAAGAGAGGTCTATCTTTTTAACAAAACTGGTCCCGATAAACTCTTCTATCCGGTCAAGCTTCTCCAAGCCTTCATCTAAATATAATCCGTCTGTTATAATAGAGATGTTCCCCTCTCTGGTAACAAGATTAATCTTGTTATTATGCAGCATCTCGATAGATTTTATCCCCTTGCCGGTAACAAAGGAAGATTCGGCGGTGACGGCTATGATATCTATCAGAGAGGCCGCCAAATCTGATTTAAGTCTATCACCTACTCGTTTAATAGCAACCTCTGTACCTAATAAAAGGGGCAAAGGGAGACCGGAATAATCTTCTATTCGCTCCATCACCATCCCATCGTCGCCAACCAGGTAAATTCCCCCTTTATTTATAATGGCAACAGGATGCCTCTCTACCAATTTTACCGATAATTTATCCGGCAATAGTCTGGAAACGGAGACATCCTTTATCCAGGGATTATCTCTTACCTTGGCAGATATGGCCGAGATATCGGTGAGAAATATATTTTGGTTCTTATCCAAGCCTATCCGGCCAACCACATACTCGGCGGCCAGTCTGTTATTTCCGATAACCTCTATATCCTTAACCATAAAATATGGAGAGGTGGTGAAAAAACCGTAACAATTATGTAAAAACAACCCTGCCAAAATAAGGAAAGAAGTGGCTAAAAACAACTTCATAAATCCCCTGATCGGAGACCTTCTCCTTCTTTCTCCCCTGGGCACCCTTTTATTGTTGTATTTGTCCATATATGCCATTTTAATAGCGCCCCTTCTGAGGGTTAACCCTTTTTTAGAGTGCCTTCCAATATTTTTACAACCAGCTGAATAAAGGAATAACCGGCTGCCTTAGCGGCCATAGGAAGAAGTGAGGTGCCGGTCATCCCCGGAATAGTATTTGTTTCAAGGATATATATCCGTCCCCCCTTATCCAATATCATATCGGTACGGGTAGCCCCGCCACAGCGTAACGCCTTGTGAGAAGCAATGGCCAGACGTCGGCACTCCTCCTCATCTTTATCAGTCAAACGGGCCGGCAGGATATACTCGGTCGCCCCCTTGGTATATTTAGACTCATAGTCATAAAACCCGCTCTTCGGGGCTATCTCAATCACGGGGAGTGCTTCGTCCCCCAAGACTCCGGCGGTCAAAAGGGTTCCCTCGATAAATTCCTCAATCAGAATATTATCGTCCCATTTGGCGGCCTCCTCTACGGCCGGCCTCAAACCAGACTCCCCCTCAACGATTGTAATCCCTATGGTAGAACCTCCGTTGGCTGGTTTGACCACCACCGGAAATTTTCCCAAAGAGGGAATATTCCCCTTACCTATCTCGGTCATCCTGAGGGCAACATAGTCAGG
Organism: Nitrospinota bacterium; assembly: GCA_018830405.1. Lineage (GTDB taxonomy): Bacteria > Nitrospinota > Nitrospinia > UBA9942 > JAHJSF01 > JAHJSF01. The sequence continues at coordinate 9,819 of JAHJSF010000151.1, forward strand.
TGTGGGGAGATTATGGGCCCTATATATCTCTTTAGAGATAATTTTATCCATAGCCATGGCGCTCCCCAGAAGGGATGACCCTGTGTAGGGAATACCCATCAGATCCAAAAGACCCTGCACCGTCCCATCCTCACCATACTTCCCGTGCAAAGCAATAAAGGCCACATCTATCCCCTCGGCCATAATTCTTTGCGGGAGGTCTCGCCCCACATCTATCGAGGCTGCATTGTATCCATTTTCTTTAAGGACCGAGAAAACAGCCCCGCCGGTTATGAGGGATATCTCCCGCTCCGACGACATCCCCCCCATAAGGACCCCTATCTTCATATCCTTAATGTTTTTATCCAATCCTACTCCTCCCCTATTATCTGTATCTCCTCCTCAAGGAGAAGACCGCTATTCTTATACACCCTGTCTTTAATGAGCAAAATAAGCTCCAATATATCCTTGGCGGTAGCCTCCCCTTCATTAAGAATAAAATTGGCATGGTCACCGGAGACAACTGCCCCGCCGACCCTATATCCTTTAAGTCCCGCTTCTTCTATA
>JAHJSF010000152.1 GCA_018830405.1 Nitrospinota bacterium
AAAATACTGACTTGTATGCTTAAGGGGATATAAAATGACCCACACTCTTACGCGAAGAGCCATATATTTTACTAAGAAGGAGTTCTCTTTCTTCCCCCTTGGGGTGAAGCCCTATATAGCCGATATTTTTCTCGTTTTTCTTAATAAGGTAATAGAGATATCCTTCATTTTTTATCTGGGATAGAATCGCCTGTTCCGATTGGTATTTTTTGAGCATATAGTCTATCTGCTCTTGGCCGATCATGGGGATATAGTGTTCTATCCAAATTTCTTTGGCCAGAGAGGCGACACTCTTTATACTTTTGAGGGAGGTCACTGCCTCGAATTTAATATTGTTCATGCCTGAATTTATCGAGGTGGGATGTGGTACCTATCGCTGAAATTTAACAATAATCCCGGCAATGAAGCCTATCAGAATGAATAGGGGGAATAGTATGATTCGGGACATGGTAATCTCCCAAAAAAGCAACTGCAACGAGACTACCTGCGTGTTTTGGACTATGATTGTGAGGAATAGTAACCCTATAATCATGAACATAATTGTCTTGGCCTTCATAAACCCTCCTATCAAATAAGTTGTTTTGGTATAACCATTTTTTATAACTTCACCGTCCTGCTTCTAATTATATCTTAGCCGGAGAGAATGTGTTTCGCATTTCATTTAATTTGCCGAAACAGATTAGGATGTCCCCCTTTAATATCTTAAAGTTTGGATTGGGATTCGGGGTTACCTGATGATTTCTCTCTACAGCCAATATATTGATGTCATGATTCCTGATGTCAGACTCCATGATCGTTTGATTGATCATGGGGGTGTCATCGTGCAGTTCTATTCTGGATACGCCGTAACCCCCGGTGACGATGCGGAGCTCTTCAAAGGTGAATGGCTTGGCGACGTAGTCTTTGGCCATTTTTCTTCTTATGATATCGGTGAATTTTGAGGGCAATTCGGTCTTGGTTAATACCCGGTAGGCCATATATAAAAAGATTATGATAATGAGAAGGTTTACCCAAGGGAGGAGATGTTCCGGAAAAACGGCGTCGGTAAAGGGGAGATCAAAGGCCAGTTTCCCCGGTCTCATAGAGTTGGCGAAGGTGGCGATAATGGTGACCAATCCTGCGTTACCGAGAACCATGAGAACGGAGGCGATCTGTCTTCTTTGAGGATGGTTTGTTACCATCTCTGCCTCCCTGGTTGTAAATCCCGTGCCGGTAAAACATGATATAGCCTGAAATTTGGCCACATCCCACCTAAGTCCGGTCAGCTCAAAGGCAATAGCCCCTATTCTGACGGCGATAAGAGATATGGTAATTGTTGCTAGAAACAGAATGAGATTCAAAATATCCTCCTTAAAAAGTATCTAAATTTTATCAGTGGGTTACAAATTTAAGTTTCAATATTCCCTTATTCGCCTAAGGTAGCACTAAACAATTGACAAATCAATTTTTGGGGAGTTTTTTAAAATAATGGATTCTGATCTTCTCGCTTAATTTAGTTTATATACTATCGGTATTATCAACGCTACCTGCGCCGGTGGTTTTGGAAACGGCGAGACCCTTTTGACTGTCTCAATAGCACTTTTGTCAAGAATCTCAAAGCCGGAGCTTTTCGTTATTGTTATCTCTTGGGCCTTACCATCCACGCAGATAATAAACGAAACAAGAACTTTTCCTTCTAAAACCCTCTTCCTTGCGATATGAGGGTAGGGCATATTATTTTGTATAATTTCCCTGATATGCGATAGGTATTTGTCTTCCTCCGTATTGCTTCTAGAATTATTTTCCGCACGGTCTATATTACTTTTTGTGACAGGTGCTTTGCGAGGGGCATTTTCTAATGTTTTTTTATTCTGCACGCCGGTATCAGAGGTTGGTTTTTGAGGGGAGGGAGGGGGTTGCTCCTGCTTAATCAGGATGGTCTGACTACTCTTTTTTGATATTTTGTAATCTAAACGGATCCCCATGATGCGTGGTTTACTTGCAGGGGCTTCAGGGGGAACCGTATTAATAAAAATAAAGATTATTAAGACATGAAGAAGAAAAGATATTTGCATCCATTTGGTTTGCGATTTCATTTTTTACTCAGTCTAAAGACCTGACTCTTTTAAATTTGTTGAATAAGGCTATCAGCAGGAGTCCAATGCCTACGCCTGCACAGCCAAAACATGCTGTGCAGCCTTTGCCCTTACATCTTGAAAGAGAGATAATCCCGATTGCACCCACTATCCCTCCGAAGGCCGAATAGAGTAATTTATCCGTTGATTTTTTCATAACTTATAGCTCCTTTTGGACAGACATTTTCGCATTCCCTACATGACATGCATGATAGTTCATCCCTCTCCGCCTTATGCTTCTCATCCATTTTTATAGCCCAGACCATGCAAGAATCGATGCATACCCCGCAGCCGTTACATTCTGAAATGTTTGTCTTCATCCTCTTTGAAAACCCGAGCTTTGACCCTAAAAAATAATTATTTTTATCCCTATAACCACAATAATTACCATAGATATGCCCTGCAAATATGGCACAAAGGCTTTGCTCTCTGTCTTAATTGCTTTTGAAATTAGAGCTATCCCTCCGCCTGCAATAATAATTGGAGAAAGGATTAATCCTAGCCCATAGATAATGCCGTAAGAAACACCTAAAAGCACAGAGCCGTTTTTGGCTGCAAGCAGAAACATGGCTACGAGCGGCGGACATGGTCTCAGGCTCGTTGCTATGCCAAGGACAAAAAGAGACACTCTTTTGCCAACAACTTGCCTTTTTGTACAGCACCCCCCTTTGTTTACAAATGGTATTGAAAGCCCTAAGGCGATAATGGCTATCCCCATAATCCATTTTACGGACATGCTTTTGTCGAGCATCAGGACATTTCCAAGATATGCAGAAAGTCCTCCTATAAACATATAACAGGTCAGTTTTCCTGACAGAAATAGAAGTGATGATTTTACTCCATCCGTAAATCCCAGACCGGTGCTTAACAGATAAGGGGCAAGATAGGGCAGGCATGAGATGCTGCATATCGTTGCGCCGTATATTAAGCCTAAAAAGAATATACTTACAAAGTTATGCATAAAACTTTTCTCCTTTTGAAAGGAACGCATCTCTTGCGATAAGTGCTCCGCCGAGGGCAGTAGTAATCTGGGGAATTTCCGGTACTACAACATTCCTCATTAGCTCATCATCCATAGCTGCTACAAGACCTTTATTCATTGCAGGGCCCCCATCAAAGAAAACCCTATCTTCGACTCCCAACCTCCCTGCGAGGCGAACTATCCTCTTTGCTATGGAATAATGGACACCTGCGATTATCTCCTCTTTTTCATGTCCATTTGCCAAGAGGCCGATGATTTCAGACTCCGCAAAAACTGTGCATGTGCTGTTAATCGACAGCGGAATGCCCTTTGCCTTCAGATGCAGATCTCCTAGATCATCAACTTCTATTCCGAGATTTCTTGCAGTCATTTCAAGGAACCTGCCTGTACCTGCAGCACATTTATCGTTCATGGCAAAATTCTTTATATGGCCGTCATTATCAAGCAGTATTACCTTTGAATCTTGCCCTCCTATGTTTATTATGGTCTTCACATTTCCGTTGTTTGTTGAAAAGTGCCGCGCCCCTGCGGCATTGGCCGTAATCTCGCTTGTTGATTCGTCAGCTTCTTTAAAAAGTTTTCTGCCGTAACCGGTCGATATCATGTATTCAACATCTTCTTTCTTTATTCCTGTCTTTGCCAGAAGGGCGGCAAGGCATTCCAGCGAATTCCTCTGGAAATGGCTGCCTGTGGGAGAGGTTTGGTGTGCAACTATATTCTTTGATTCATCTATCAGGACTATTTTAATTGCAGTAGAGCCGATGTCTATCCCTGCGAAATATTTCATCTATCACATCCTCCTCTTTTTGTTTACGATGGATTCCATAAATGCCTCTATTCTTGTGGATAATTGGCCTGTATCCTCAGGGCTGTAATCGGTCTCAATATAAAGCATGGGCGTCCCTTCTGCTTCAAGTGCCTTGCCTATACTATTATGTTCTATTTCATAGAGATGGCACCCAGATAATGCCTGGTAGACAACCCCGTCAACATTAAAGCCTTTTACCATCTCTAACAGTTTTCTCTTTCTGTCTTCATTCTTTACAAAACATGGGCATGTGCATGGTTTTAAATACCTGTCGGCAACGGCAGGTATCATGTCATAGAGGTTACCCTCGTCAAATGTCACCGAGTCGTACAAAAGCTGTGAAGAGGAGCAGATATCATCAGCAACCACTATCCCCCCTGTCTGCTCTACAAGCAAAGGGAGCTTTAGATTTGGAAAAATAACAGGGGCACCTGTAAAGAGAATCCTTGGCGCATGTCTATTTGCAACAGATATTTTTTTCGCTATTCTTTCTTCCAGCTCATTGTTAAGTTTTGCAAGCGCCTCTGTCCAACTGTCAATGTCGCCTAAAGAATAGGCATTAGAAACAAGAAATGCGTCTTTGCCGTATATTGCTGAAGGTGCATCTTTTCTTGTGTTATGGAACCTCCTGAACTCTGCCCTAGCCCTATTAGTTTTTCTTATTGAGTCCTTTAAGCCCTTTTTGGTGATCTTATTACCTGTCAACTGCTGGAGCATTGCGGCAAATCTTTTGACAGAATTCTGCCAGTAAGCTCGCGACTCTTCTGTATCTTTTACAGAGGGCATCTCAAGGGAATATGTCCTGAATCCCATGCCATCAAGCATGTCTCCTACCTTCTTTTTCTGGTCG
>JAHJSF010000153.1 GCA_018830405.1 Nitrospinota bacterium
CCCGATTTAATCGGGGAATCTAGTTTGTAAGAGTTGCAATGTCTATTCTGGATTCCCCGGTCAAGCTGGGGAATGACGGAAAACCTCAGCCGCCCAGGCGTTTAAAATCAGCTTGTTTCTCGGGCGATTTTTCTGAGGAGGGCAACATTTTCTATGGGGAGTCTTATACTCCCTATAACCCTGTCACCATTGCCATAACCGTGGTCGTCCGACCCGCCGGTGGCTATCAACCCCATTCTCTTGGCCGTAGCAAGGTAATGTCTCCTCTCCCCATCGCTATAGCCCGGATAATATATCTCTATCCCCCGTATCCCCAGTTTGACGAGTTTGGGGAGGAGTTTATCGATATCCTTCTTGCAAGGATGGGCGTATACCGCCACACCGCCGTTATCCCTAATCAATCTTATCCCCTCCTCAAGGGAGAGCATCTTTACATTTTCATAGGCGGGAGCCCACCCCCCTATATATTGGTTAAAGGCATCCTGTATCGAAGTAACAAGTTTTTTCTCCAACAGATAGTTGGCCAAATGAAGCCTCCCAACGGTGTGGGCATCTCTGAATTGCTCAAAAAATTCTCCTTTATCTATCTTCAGGCCGAGCTGATTAAGTTTATCTATCATGCTCCCCATTCTTTCCAGACGCCTTTCTTTTATTCCTGCCAATAACTTAAGGAGAGGGGAGGCCTTATGGTCTACGAAGTATCCGAGGATATGGATATCTATCTCTCCTTCACTGCAGCTAAGCTCTACTCCCGGGATAATCTCTATCCCATACTCGGCTCCGGCTTCTATAGCCTCAGGGACTCCCTCCAAGGTGTCATGGTCGGTAAGAGAAATAACCTCTAACCCTGCCTCCTTGGCCTTCCTGACTATCTCGCTCGGCCTCAGCCGCCCATCAGAAAAAGAGCTGTGCAGGTGGAGGTCTGCCCCGCCTATATTTTTATTACAAGATTCCATCTATATCCCACCTTAAAGTTTATTAGACAGAGCGACATAAATTTGTATACCTTCGTCTATCCTCGGCTCGTCGTTACGGCGTATGCTTAATACGCCTCACTCTTCGCCTTCGTCGCGCCTCGGTCTACTTTTTTCTGTCGCTCCGTATTCTGTATATAGGGTGTCTTGCCCAAAGCATAATGATGATATCAAATAACCGCTTAAAACCCTTTATTTGCTCACAAAAAAATTGACGATAATATATAATTGACATAGATTTGGGAAAAGGTGGTTGAGAATCGAGCGAAAGACATAAAATCCATAACCGGAGGTGCCGCATGAGGAAAATTACTAAGCCTTTAAACAAAATAACTTTTCTATTACTTACAGCTTTCCTATCTTTAGCTATCATTGGCTGCAAAACAACTCCTAAGAACCCTACTACCCCGGGAATGATAACAATAAACACAACCCCCTCCGGTGCGGATATCTATGTAGAGGGGAAACGCGCCGGCAAAAGTCCCCTCTCTATACAGGCCCCAAAAGATTATAGGGGAGAAGAGTCGATAAAGATTGAGGCCAGGTTGGAGGGGCATGAAAACAAGCTTCTTCTATTGGGAGATTATTACCCCGAGCATAGCAAATTTATATTGGGAGCAGGGGGAGGACGAGGGGGTGTTTCCATTTTCGGATCATCCTCTATAGGCCGAACCACCCCAGGATACTACAAATTTCCCGATTCGGTGAATATAAAGCTTGAACCTAAAAAGCCTTAAGGTCCAATCTCCTATATTGTATTGCCTCGGCGATGTGAGGCGGTTCGATGCTGTTGCACCCTTCTATATCGGCGATTGTTCTGGCCACCCTCAATATCCGGTCGTGGGCCCTTACGGAGAGACCGAGCTTGTCTATCGCCTGCTCCAACAGGCCTTTAGATTCTTTATCTATCTCACAATGTTTCTTGATATATTTCGGCCCCATCTGGGCGTTGCAGTATATATTCGAATTGGCAAACCTCTCGTGCTGTTTTTGTCTAACCGATTCGACCCGTTTCCCGATAAGCTCTGAATTTTCATCCGAACCTCTCTCCGATATCTCCGCATATTTGAGGGCCGGAACTTCTATCTGAATATCGATACGGTCAAGGAGCGGCCCTGAGATGCGGGATAGGTATCTCCTCATCTCCCCCGACGAGCAAACGCACTGGTTATTGCTCCCGGAATTGCCGCAGGGACAGGGGTTCATGGCCGCCACCAGCATAAACCGAGCCGGGAATCTGGTTGAACCTGAGGCCCTCGATATTGTTACCTCATGGTCTTCCATCGGCTGCCTCAAAACCTCAAGGACTCGCCGATGAAACTCAGGTAGTTCATCAAGAAAGAGGACGCCGTTGTGGGCCAGAGACACCTCTCCCGGTATCGGGAAGTGCCCGCCGCCGATAAGTCCCGCATCCGATATCGTGTGGTGGGGGGAGCGGAAGGGGCGGGTAGCCACAAGTGAATCTCCGTTACGCAAGGCTCCGGCCACACTATGTATCTTGGTGGTCTCAATCGCCTCATCAAGGGTCAGTTTGGGGAGGATGGTGGCGATACGCTTGGCCAGCATAGATTTACCGGAACCGGGCGGCCCTAACATCAGAATATTATGCCCGCCGGCCGCCGCCACCTCAATGGCCCGTTTGGCGTGGGCCTGCCCCTTAACATCGGCATAATCTATCTCGTAGTGAGCCCTCTTTTCGAATATGCTTTTTATGTCAACCGACAGAGGGGGGATATCTGTTTTTCCGGTCAGAAACTCGACCAGCTCGGGGAGACTTCCGACAGGGTGTATATCAATCCCTTCAACGAGTGCGGCCTCGCCGGCATTCTCTGTGGGGAGGATAACTGAAGTTCGCCCAATCCTTTTGGCATGGCTGACAATGGGGAGTATCCCCCGCACCGGCTTAACCTTGCCATCAAGAGATAGTTCCCCCAAGATAATAAATTCTTCAAGTCGTTTAATGGGGATAAACTTGGCTGCGGCCAGAATAGCGGCAGATATGGGGAGATCAAAGGAGGAGCCTTCTTTCTTAACATCGGCCGGGGCGAGATTAACGGTAATTTTTTTGGAGGAGATATCAAAACCGGAGTTTTTTATGGCAGTCAGAACCCTCTCCCTGCTCTCCTTGACGGCCGCATCGGGGAGGCCAACTGTGATGTAGGCCGGAAGGCCGAAGGAGAGGTCTACCTCTACATCTACCAGAAATGCATCTACGCCAACAACCGCCCCGCTGACCGCCTTTGAAAGCATAGTAAGTTCCTAAGTTTTTCCTGTCATTCCCGCGAAGGCGGGAATCCAGAAATTTAAGGGAAGATAGATTAGTAAAGAATATATTTAAAATATTTTAAAAACAAGGGGAAGCTCAATTATCTCAACAACTACAGCCTGAATCGTCCGAGATATTATTTGCGTATATCGCTATAAGTTTTTTTATATCTACAGCACAACACTTGCCGGATGGGTTAAGCTTTTTGCAATCCCCTGTTGCCTCTTTTATCTTATCCAAGGTATCGTTC
>JAHJSF010000154.1 GCA_018830405.1 Nitrospinota bacterium
AATACCACCCACTTTCTATCTACATCTTCACATTTTGCCATAAAAGTTTTCATCGCCTACCCCTATTCCTCAATTTTAAAAATAATAAACATTAAAACAACTCCCCCAAGCACAATAAATTAGAGGGGCAAAAACTGGTAGTCATGCCCAAAGCTCGGGGTCAAATATGGGATATACAAATTCCCAACCAGTCTCGTTCAATCAAATGTAGTATGCTAAGGGATATGTTCCTCTATGTCAAGCAAAATCACAGCTGCTGACCATTTTTGTTATCCCGCTTGGCATAATAGAAGATACCTCCGGCTAATATTACTATAAACCCTAAATAGGCTATAAAGAGACGACGGAAAATCATACCGGCTCTCTCCTTAAAGACAGAACTGGGAACGTAAGAGACAACCTTCCAAACATATTCATCCGCCTCAAGGTTTTTGGCTGAATCAGCAAAGGCCTGTCCAGAACCGGTCGTAGTTCTCATCCCCCTTTTAATCGGATATACGGTACTAAAGGTAAAGAGCCCCTCCTCAGTATAAAATTGCCCTTTATTCTCGGCAAATATGGTTTTGGAGGCCTCAGGGAAATCATTCTTTATATTGGCTTCCTTACAATAATCGTGCTCCTGCATAAAACCCCACTCAAGGTCATTGGACGGGCCTTTCAGCCAATAACCATCCTTGTTGACCAACAAGCTTTTTCCTGCAGAATTAATACCTATCTTTTCAAACCTTTTTAGGAGTATGTTGCCAAAATAGTTGAACAGAATAACACCCCTTTTAACGCCCCCCTTATCAAAAACAGGGGTACCGAAACGGATCATCGGCTTAGAGTAGGTACCTTCTCTCTCAGGGCGCCAGATACTATTGAAGATATCATCCTCCGGCCTGGCCTTAGTCGGTCTCTCAATAATCCCCCCCTCTATATTCAGATCCAACGGCGAAACAAATATCTCCCCCCTGTTGAGAAGAAAGGTATCCTTAAAGTAGTAACGGAAACCCTTATTTTGAAGCTTTTCTTTGGGGACAATGGATGGAGTACCTTCATTGAAGTTAATCCTTACAACCTCCAGGCCGCTATTGTCCAGATACCGAACCTGGTCATAGAGTTTCATCCTGTTTGAATAGTCTTTATAATCAACCGCCAAGCCGGTCAAGTTAGATTCACTGATACGGGTGGAGGTATGGTCGGCAAAGAGAAAAAGCCCGGAAACGATGGTCTCAAAATCGAGGCGAATCGTCTCCTTTTGCTGTTCAACCAAGTTGGCCTCATTCTCCTCCATACTCTTAATCCCCTCCCTGAGGGAAATCTTATAGAGAGAGAATAGGGTCGTTGCGGAGATAAGAAGAACGGAGAAAAATATCAGTATATAAATCTTGTAACCTGCTCTTTTCCCTTCTGCGGGTCCAGACTCTCTGCTATTCATGCCCATTCCCCAGTTAAAGCTACCATTAACCAATTAAATACAATTTGGGATTGTATCATACAAAGGCATTCCTGAATAACTCCACCTTACACTCTGTTTCCATGAAAGATATGCCAACCACGTCAAAGCGGCACTCTACTCCTGATATCCCTTTGTCGAGGAGGTAGTAGGAGGCCGCCTTTACAATTTTTCGCCTCTTTATATGGTTAACCGACTCGGCCGGAGTTCCGTGGAGCGTATTGGTTTTTGTCCTCACCTCGACAAAGACCAATGTTTTTTTATCGTAGGCAATTATATCGATCTCCCCCGACCGGCAATGATAGTTTCTCTCTTTAATCTTGTACCCTTGTTTCTCTAAATATCGGCAGGCCAAGTCCTCCCCCTCCTTACCCAACCTGCCCCTGTCGCCTAAATCCATTCCTTAACCCCCTTAAAACTCTTTCTGTGGACGGGAGAAGGGCCAAACTCTTTTATTCTGGCCAGATGCTCCTTGGTTCCGTATCCTTTATGCTTTTTAAAGAGGTATTGGGGATAGGCCAGATCAAGCTCATCCATTAACCTGTCACGGGTAACCTTGGCCACAATGGAGGCAGACGCAATAGCCAGAGAGGTAGAGTCTCCCTTAATAATGGTCGTTTGAGGTATATAAGAATCGATGGCCCTGTTGCCGTCTATCAAGAGGTGCTGCGGTTCAACAGAAAGGGCAGATACCGCCTTAAGCATAGCTATGCGGGTAGCTTGTAGAATATTTATATCATCAATGACGGTTTCTCCGACCACGGAAACCCCAATCGATATAGCGCTATCGAATATATTTTGAATTAACTTTTCGCGCCTTACAGGGGAGAGCTTTTTGGAATCAGCTACCCCATCCAGCTCAAAAAATGGGGGAAAGATAACGGCCGCCGCAACTACCGGCCCGGCTAGGGGGCCTCTTCCCGCTTCGTCTATTCCTACAACGTGAAGAAGCCCATAGTTTAAATGGAGCCTATTTTCAATGTCACCAGCCTTCATAGCACACCTGACAAAGAAAAACCGGTTAATCCTTGGTGCTTAATTGCATAATCCTTGCTGTAGCCGACCGGCCTTTGACACGTCTGGCTTTGTCGTCAATCCTCGCTATACAACCCCCTTATTCCCCCTTAACAAAGGGGGATGGGGGTTGTACGCTGCGGTTGCCTCCGTGCTAGCCGCGCCAAATTCTCGGTCTTGATACTGACGCAGAATTATGCAACTAAACACTGGAGAATCAGGCAGTCCTTCTGCGTGTTTTCTCTTTAATCTTGGCGGCCTTGCCTTTCAGCTCTCTCAGATAGTAGAGTTTTGCCCTACGTACCTTACCGCTCTTAATCAGCTCAATCTTCTCTATCCTTGGTGAGTTAAGGGGGAATTTACGCTCCACCCCGACACCAAAGGATACCTTACGGACGGTGAAGGTTTCGGCAGCTCCGCCACCTTTTCTCATGATAACAATACCCTCATAAGGCTGAATCCTCTCCTTGCCCCCTTCAACAATCTTCATGAAAACTTTGATTGTATCGCCAACTCTAAACTCAGGAATCCCATCCTTAAGCTGCTTGGCTTCAATATCTGCTATTAACTTTTTCATAACACCCTTCTCCAAAATAAAAATAACACCTCTCCCCTCAAACCGACATCGGCCTGTGGAGGAACAGAACAGAACCTATCTACCCAAAATTCTATCAAATATGATAGCAAAAGCCGCTCTAACCGGCAGATGATTATAACCCGTTCCCACATCTATCGGGTCTAGTATATAGTCTACCTTTGACATTACCTCTGAGGTCAACCCCCAACCTGTCCCGAACAGAATCAAATATGGGTCGCCATCGTTAACAAGGCGACGCCCCGCATCATAATCTATACTGCCTCTATTACTTTTGGCCCCCGTGGCTATAACCTTGGGCCTCTTACCAATCTCTTTTTCTATTGCGGCTATAGCCCCTTCTATACTATCGGCAACCGACAATTTATGAAAGGCCTCTTTTCGGGTCGGATTATACTCCGCCCCATGTCCGTCTACCCAGTGCCCGAAGAGCCGGTCTATAAGCTGCCTATGCGCCTCAAGCGGCGTAACCAGGTAGATACCCCCAAGGTCATATGTCTTTGATATCCTTGCGGTATCATGAACATCAAGGGTGGTAACCGACGTGGCTACAATATCCCCTTTTTTATTGTAGACCGGATAATGAACAAGGGCGGCAAAGATATTCCTATTTACCACCGCGTATTTCCTTCAACATCTCCTCATCCTCTCCCGACAATTCTAAACCATCGAGAAGATCGCTCCGCCTCTCCAATGTCCTTTTAATCGCCTCCCTACGCCGCCACTTCCTTATCTCTTCATGGTTCCCCGAAAGAAGCACCTCCGGCACCTCCATCCCCCGAAACGAATCAGGCCGCGTGTAGTGGGGATACTCTATAAGAGAATCGGAAAAGGTCTCCTCAGTCAGAGATTCCGAGTCTCCCAGAACACCAGGCACAAGCCTTGACACTGAATCTATAACCGCCATGGCGGCTATCTCGCCGCCGGTCAATATATAATCCCCTATCGATATCTCTCTATCGACAAAGGGGCGAACCCTCTCGTCAAAACCCTCGTAACGTCCGCAGACTATCGTAAGGCGTTCTTCCCCGGCCAGTTCCTGGGCCATCTTCTGGTTGAACCGCTCCCCTTGAGGGCTCATAAGCAAAACCGGTCCGGCTCCCCTGACCTTCTCTATCGCCTCAACTATCGGCTCAACCTTCATCACCATCCCGGGGCCCCCGCCATAAGGGGCATCATCAGTCATACGATGTTTGTCATGAGTATAGTCGCGAAG
>JAHJSF010000155.1 GCA_018830405.1 Nitrospinota bacterium
CATATATAAAAACTTCGGCAGAGCGAGACAGGTTTATTTTAGAGTTTTCCAGTTGGGAAAAACGGTTTGGTATACGAATAGATTCTAGACCAGAAAGAGGCAAAGTCTTCAGTGATATCAAAAGGGCAAGAAGCATGCTTATTAGAGCCTTACCTGATATGTTTGCATATATTGACAATCCTTCCATTAAACCTACCACCAATGGACTTGAAGGATATTTTTCCAGATTAAAAGCTAATTACCGACAGCACAGAGGACTTTCTCCGGATCATAGGGTAAACTATTTTGAATGGCACTTTTATCTAAAAAATAGGTAACACTTACCAACACTTTTTGAGTATTATGCCCATTTCGAGGGGCTTGCGACGAGAAATCTCTGGTTTATTGTTTGAGATCTCTCCTTGTAGTCGAGATGACAAAAACAGGGTTTTAAGGGATTTGAAAACATGATTACTGCCGAGGGCGCTGAGACCGAGGAGGGGTGAAGGTTTAAAATTACCCTCTACTATGTTTTGTCATTCCCGCGAAGCTTGTCCTCATGAAAATGGGGAGCGGGAATCCAAGACAGTTGGAATTTCTTTTTTCTGCCGCTCTGTACTACATCTGAGTCTAAGTCCCTCCCTTTACATAAACAACCCTCTCGCCCCACGACCAGTGGGGAGAGAATTTAAGAGAGGGGTCCCAAAATCAGGAAATAGAATAGGTTCTTCTCCCTTTCTTGCTCGTCCAAGAAAGAGAAAAAGAAGGACGGCCATCATTGTTTGACGGCTTGAAATGACGGCTCTTTAAAACGCCTCAAAAACTCGCTTCGCTCAGACAGTTTGAGGCTTGTTTTTTTAAAGAGCCTATTTCAACCCTAAACAATGAAATGGCGGATGGGTGAGATCAAGTATTACTATGCAAGAAACAAGACCTTACCCTTGCCCCGCTGAATATCCCTTGTGGTGCTTCCCCATCCTCTATCAGTTTGTTCAAGGTGAAAATAATCGGGGTCTGTCTCCGTTTCAGTTTCGTTTTACGGAATAGAATGATATATCTTGCTAATCAACTTAGACAGTGATTTTCTTTTCCAATATCCAATTATTGCGAGCAAGATTAGCTCGGCGTAAACCACCTGCTCTATGTAGTTTCCAAACCATTCAAATGTCTTGATTAGAATGCCACCCGATAGAAATATAATGGCGAAGAAGCAAACAGACAAGAACAACATTGTGACCGACCCTCTAAATTCCCTACTTTCCCTACTGCCAGCTCGGGAACTAATAATTTGTCGCTTGTCATACATTCTCCCTCTGATTCTGCGGTAGATCACACGTATTGAAGTAGACAAGAATGTCATGGCAATAATAGCACAACCAATCCCAGTCCAAATCGATGGGGTCCTAAAGAATAAAATAATGGGAGCTAACGAGGCAGCTGCAAGGACCACTGCTACCAGTACAGCCAGGTCAAATGAATCCTCTTTCATATTAATTCCGCCCCTTCACAAATTATTAGCAGGACTTATAGTTCCCAGCCCGATGAGAATCACAACAATGATAGTGATGTTCATCATATCCTGTTCTTTTCTCTACTCGTAACGTCGCGCATGAGAGGTGCGCCCAAAACCTTCCCCGTCAAGGCCGCCATGCTTCTTAGCGTCTTTCTTAATATGCTTGTTCGGTGCCTTATTTCGCAAAGCTGAGAAGCTTTTTCACAGCGGCTCTAAGTTGATCACCGGGGCCAAGTTCGCCAGGTTTAGCCATGCTTTTCTTAAACATTTTAAAAGCTACATCTTTGTCCCAATATATTTTTCGTGCTGTTTCGCAATATTGATTCAATGCTTTGTTGAAAGAGCGATGACAAAGGGAAGGCAAATCGTGCCTAAATTTAGCCCCCGCGGTATTTATGGGGTTGATAGAGGCTTGAGTGATTTGATCTTTCTCGGCGGTAGAAAGATAAGATTCAGTGGTGGGGTAAATCCCCTCAAGCTTATTGTAAACAGTATCACGAAACACACTAGAAGCTTTGTGATAGTTGCACCAAGACCACCCAACAAGAGAGATCAGCAAGGTGGTCAAAACTCCGATGAACTGAATAGAGGCTTCCGGTAATCCCAAAATCTCACTGATAAATTTGATCATATCTTCTTACGGAATGGTTGGACTTGTTCTGATTTCAATGTCGCTTATGTTTGATACCCCCCGCCTTTAAGAATACTTCTATGAATATATGGTTCTTTTCCATTTAGACACCTAACCATTGATTATCAGGGCAAATTGCCCTGATAATAGACTTGCCTAACATCGTCAGGCTGATATTGTCTTTAGAACTATCGGATAATACAACCTTTATGGACTTTATTGTGTTGCGTGTGCCATGTCAATACAGAAAAATGACAGAAGAAAGAATAATCTATCGCCCAAATGAAGCCTATTCAGGAATAATTTCCCCCCTTGTGAGGTCTTCAAGCGACTCCCTTTCCCTGACAATATTGTAGGTGTCGCCGGAGACCAGTACTTCGGCCGCTCTACGTCTTGAATTATAGTTGGACGACATGGTAAATCCGTAGGCCCCGGCACTCATAACAGCCATCAGGTCACCACTCTCCATAATCGGCAGGCTCCTGTCCTTGGCTATAAAATCACCACTCTCACATATCGGGCCGACTACATCGACAACCTTCTCTTTACCCGATTTGTTTCTATCCACAGAGACAATCTCGTGGTGTGCCCCATATATGCTGGGGCGTATCAGGTCATTCATCCCGGCGTCTACTATGAGAAAATTCTTCACCCCGCTCGACTTTGTGTAGAGAACCTTGGTAACCAACACACCGGCGTTTCCGGCTATTACCCTTCCAGGTTCAAATATAATTTTGTAACCGCTTTTTTTAAGAAGAGGGACAAGTAGTTTAGCCAATTCCTTAGGGTGGAGAGGTGTTTCATCCTTATAGGTAATGCCCAGACCGCCGCCTATATTGAGGTATTTGATATTTATTCCTTCCGCTTTTAAGGTATCGGCAAAGGCTATAACCCTCTCAAGGGCATCAACAAAAGGTCTTCCCTCGGTTATCTGCGAGCCGATATGCTGATGTATCCCAATAATATTTATATTGCGCAGGGTGGCGGCCAACTTGTAGTCGTTCAGGGCTGTGTCAATATCCACCCCAAACTTGTTGTTCTTCATCCCTGTGGTTATATAGGGATGGGTGGCCGCATCTATATCAGGATTTACCCTAAGGGCAACTTGGGCCTTTTTCCCAAGCCCTCCGGCTACCTCATCTATGGCAAAAAGCTCTTGGGTCGATTCTGCATTAAAGACAAGGATATTAGACTCAAGGGCATATTTTATCTCCTCTCTTGTTTTACCAACCCCTGCATAAACAATCTTCCGCGGTTCGGCTCCCGCCTTTAAGGCCCGATAGATTTCCCCTCCCGAAACGGTATCAAAACCGGAACCTAGTTTGGCCAGCCTGTTAAGAATGGCCAGATTTGAGTTGGCCTTAACCGCGA
>JAHJSF010000156.1 GCA_018830405.1 Nitrospinota bacterium
CTATACAAACCATGGTGGGGAGAGGAGTTTTTATTGAGGGCCTCTTCGAGGTTGTCTCCGCCTTCGGAACTGTAGGACTTAGCATGGGTATTACACCTGTACTGTCCACGATGGGAAGGATACTGATAATCATAGTCATGTTTATCGGCCGGCTTGGCCCGCTGACTATCGCCATCGCCATCAGCAAGAAAGATGCCAAGGGTTCTTTCCGCTATGCGGAAGAGAGTATAATGGTGGGATAATTTATAAGCGAGAAAAAAATAATAGTCGCAACTTAATTAACACATTTGGGGGAGCAATAGAAGATGAAAAGATTTGGAGTAATAGGTTTGGGAACATTCGGCTTTCATTTGGCCAAGACCTTACACGCAAGCGGTATGGAGGTCATTGCCATAGACAGCAACAGAGATAATATTCATAGGATAAAGGATTTTTCCACCCAGGCTATTGAGGCAGATGCAACCAGCCGAGAAACCCTTGAGGCAATAGGGGTGCAGGACTTGGATGTTGTTATCATAGGTCTCGGCACAAACCTGCATGGAAGTGTTCTGATAACTTTGCACCTCAAAGAGATGGGGGTAAAAGAGATAATAGCCAAGTCGGTCAATGAAGACCATGCCAAGATTCTTAAAAAACTGGGGGCCACCGATATCGTCTTCCCCGAAAAGGATATAGCCATAAAGATTGCCAAGGGGATAACATCGTTAAATATATTTGATTATCTAACCCTGGCTGAGGGATACAGCATTATAGAGATTGCCCCTTCGGGGGGCTTTATAGGAAAAAGTCTGCGCGATTTAGAGCTGCGTAACAAGCACAAAGTACAGGTTATCGCCATCAAAGAGCTGGTGCCCGAAAGGATGAACATGATTCCCTCCCCCGACTTTATTATCAAGGATAGCGATATATTGGTTGTAATGGGAAGTAACGAGGACCTCAATAAACTTCAAAACCTTGATAAATAAATATATATCGAACAGGTTTGAAAAACATAGAATAGAGCTGTTCATAGCAACCTCTACTCTGATTCACTTTGGTATCCTCTTTATGGCTGTCATATTTATATTCAGCAGCCAGCCGATAGAAGATCTCCTCAATAAGACCCTTTCGAAAACAGAGGATACCTCTTGGATTAAAATAGACTTTTCCCCGCCGGAGGAGAAAGATGAGCCGATACCTGAAAAATATTCTGCCCTGTCGAGCCAAAATAGGACGAATAAAACAAGACCTACGCCTAAAAAAGGAGAGAGACTGGCCAACCCAACCCCAACCAAAGTCGCCACCAAAATAAGAGAGGAGGCCGGAGAGAAGGCTACTCTAGAGTCGATTGAGGCGGAGGGACTAAATGAGGAGAGACCCGGTCAAAAAGGGGATAGTCTGGCTGGGGCAGACATCCCTATCCCCCTTAACACGCGGCGCTTTGAATATGTATCCTATTTTTCGGAAATAAAACAAACAATAGAAAAAACATGGAAATACCCGCCCGAGGCCTTCAAAAACGGGAATAATGGAGATACAACGGTACAACTCTATATAAATAGGGACGGAACGCTGGCTAAAGTCTCGATATATTCATCATCCGGTGTTAGAATATTGGACGAAGAATCGATAAGAGCGGTTGTGGATGCCTCCCCCTTTAATCCTATCCCGAAGGAAATTGAAGCGGAACAGTTGAATATCGTCGCTACCTTCAGCTATCACCTTGGCTTTGTAACAGAATAAGGAGTAAATTTGAACGTTAGAAATTTTTCAATTATTGCCCATATAGACCATGGGAAATCAACGCTGGCCGATAGGCTGATAGAAACAGCCGGCGGGGTAAGCATGCGCGATATGAAGGAACAGCTCCTTGACACCATGGATCTGGAAAGGGAGCGGGGAATAACCATAAAGGCCCAAACGGCCAGACTAACCTACAAATACGAGGGGGATGGCCAAACATACATCCTAAACCTTATTGATACCCCCGGACACGTCGATTTTTCCTACGAGGTATCAAGGAGTTTGGCCGCCTGCGAAGGAGTTCTCCTCATAGTCGATGCCGCCCAGGGTATTGAAGCTCAGACTTTGGCCAATATGCAGCTCGCTCTGGAAAACAACCTTGAGATCATACCGGTAATCAACAAGATAGACCTCCCTGCGGCCGACCCTGAAATGGTGATGGGACAGATAGAAGACATTATAGGGATAGACAGGAGCGAGGTGGTACTCGCCTCGGCCAAAAAGGGGATCGGGATAAAAGAAATCTTTGAGGCGATAATAAAAAAGATCCCCCCTCCAAAGGGGAGTGCAGATGCCGAACTGCAGGCCCTCCTGGTAGACTCCTGGTATGACTCCTATTTAGGGGTAGTCTGTCTTACCAGACTTTTTAACGGCCGGGTCAGCTTAGGGGATAAGATAAGATTTATGTCAACCAAAAAGGAGTACGAGGTTACCGGTTTAGGGGTATTCACCCCGAAGGAGGTTCCGGTGAAGTCTCTAGAATCAGGGGACGTCGGATACATTGTGGCCGCCATAAAAACGATCTCCGATACAAATGTCGGCGACACCATCACCTTGGCCAACCGTCCGGCCAAAAAGCCGCTTCCTGGATATAAAGAGATAAAATCAATGGTCTTCAGCGGTCTCTACCCTATCGACACTACCGAATACGAGCCGCTGAGGAACGCCCTTGAAAAACTAAAGCTAAATGATGGCTCCTTCTGGTTTGAACCGGAGACCTCCTTGGCTCTCGGGTTCGGTTTCAGGTGCGGCTTTCTCGGCCTTCTCCACATGGATATAGTCAGGGAAAGGCTTGAGCGGGAATTCAACCTAAATCTTATAAGCACAGCGCCAAGCGTCATATACAAGGTTATAAAGGTATCGGGAGAGACCGTTTATATAGACAACCCCTCGAACCTCCCCCCGACTAATAACATATCAGAGATACAGGAGCCATTTGTCCTGGCAACAATACTCTTACCGGATGAGTACCTCGGCAACGTAATGAAACTCCTTCAGGAGAAAAGGGGAACGCAGAAAAAGATGGAGTATATAGGGGGAAAAAGGGTA
>JAHJSF010000157.1 GCA_018830405.1 Nitrospinota bacterium
TCCCCTAACCCCTCTTTGCTAAAGAGGGAAGATTTTATACGCCCCTAGTCTCAGAACTCCAAATGATTTTATGCAGCTGCAGATTCAACCTAACATCCAGCCCATCTTCCATCATCCACTCAACCAAAGAACTCGGCTCTAATACCTTATATATAGGAGAGAAGAGAATCGGACATCTGCCGATAAGTTTATATTTGTCTATAACCTCCAGCGACCAGTCGTAGTCTCTCCGATACCCCAGAACAAATTTTATCTCGTCGTCGGCCGTTACATGTTTCAGATTATCCCAACAAACTCTATCCGATACCCCGCTACTCGGTGTCTTTATATCAAGGATAATATGCAGTTCACCGGCCTTTCTTAAACGGCTCAGCGGCTCAATGGAAAGTGTCCCGTTAGTCTCCACCAAAACCTTGTACCCTTCGGAAAGAAGCGCCTCTATAAGCAGGTCTGCCTCTCCCTGAGCCAGAGGCTCCCCACCGGTTATCTCAACCAAATTGCAATTAAAAGATTTTATGCGGGAAAGGATGTCCTCAATCTCCATCTCATCCCCCTCCTCATAGGCATATCTGGTATCACAGTAGTTACACCTTACATTACAGCCGCTAAGTCTGATAAATGTACAGGGGAGACCGGCATGGGTCGATTCCCCCTGAATAGACTTAAATATCTCGTTGACCTTAATCGGCATTCAACAGATACTCCCTGTTATAGATAATTTCTTTTCCGTCACCGGCCTCATAGACTATAGAATCCGCCTCGAGGGTTTCGTCCCCGCTGATTGTAAAACCAAGGTTGAAGCGTTTGGCCAGTCTGCTCCGATTCTCCCCCTTATTTCCGATATAGGCGGAGAGTTCCCTTTGGGGCACCCTTACCCTAACCTCTCTCTCAATATCACCCCTATCGGCAACTATGGCTTCAAGGGCCGTATAGTTCAGGTATGACTCAACCAGTTCTCCAAAGGCGGGGTGATAGGGGCCGGCGGCTATATTCCCATCTTCTTCAAGGGTAGGGGCAGACTGAAGTCCCACCCTAATCACCTCGATACCCATTTTCCTGAAACGCCTGACCGATTCGGCGCTCCACCTGACCCCCTCATCCAATGATAGAGGGATATATTGGCCGCTAATATATAGGTCGTGAAGCTTGGTATCCTTGATAACAACGGTCGGATATATTCGGACAAATTGGGGGGCCAGGCCGATAACCTCTTCGGCCGTGGTCATACTCTTTTCGAAGGTATCCCCCGGAAGACCTGGCATAAGCTGTATCCCAACCGTGAATCGATATTTTTTAAGTAGCCTAACGGCCTCAATAACGGTCTCTTTTGAATATTCCCTCCCTGACTTGCGGAGCACCTCATCATCCATCGATTGAACCCCCAGCTCGATAGTCTTGACCCCATACTTTTGAAGTAAAAGAAGGTTCTCCTCACTCAGGCAATCGGGACGGGTGGACACCCTTAT
This sequence comes from Nitrospinota bacterium, assembly GCA_018830405.1. GTDB lineage: Bacteria > Nitrospinota > Nitrospinia > UBA9942 > JAHJSF01 > JAHJSF01. The sequence goes on from JAHJSF010000157.1 coordinate 1,467, forward strand.
ACTTGAAACTGTGCCCGAATCAATAAAAGGGGAGGCAGCCTTAAGCATGCGCCCCTGCTCTTCAATCGGCAGAGAGGTAAAGGTTCCTCCATAAAAGGCAACCTCAACTGGCCGATTCTCATCGCTACGATAACCGAGCCATTTGGTGATCTCTTCGGCAATCTCTTCGGAGGTTAGATAGCTATTCTCCTTCCCTGTATTCTTAGACTGGTCGCAGAAGATACAGCGGTAGGGACAACCTAAGTTGGGAATAAAAATGGGAATGATAAATGGTTTCATAATAAGCACACTATATTAGTACAAATGTCATTTCGAGGAGTTTTGCGACGAGAAATCTCGTGACAGGCAAAAAGAGATTCCTCGCTTTGCTCGGAATGACAGAGATGAGAAGGTATCAAAACGAAAACCCTCCGGCATCAATCTCATCAAGCAACGCCTTAGCCGCTACCCTCTCCGCATCCTTTTTGCTCTTACCTTGCCCTCTGGCATACCCCTTATCCCCAATCATAATCTCTACCTCGAAAACCTTGTCATGGTCGGGGCCTGATTCTTCAACTAAACGGTAGGTGGGGTTTTGGTGTATCCTCCCTTGGACAACCGTTTGGAGTCTCCCCTTATAATCCCCCGAAAACCGCCCCCCATCCTTCTCCAAATCTATCCTCTCCTTAAGGATATTAATAATTATCCGGTATGTATCCTGGTAGGAGGAATCGAGGTAGATTGCGGCCATAATGGCCTCCATCGCGTCCTCAAGTATACTGTTTTTATCGGCCCCGCCGGAGCTTTGTTCCCCACGCCCCAGTAGAATATATTTCCCTATATTGAGCTCACGGGCCAAGGATGAAAGGGGAATCTCCCCCACAATATTGGAGCGGATAATGGTCAGTACCCCTTCGTCACTATCCGGGTAGGTCTTAAAGATATAATCGCTGACAATGAGGGATAGAATGGCATCGCCCAGAAACTCCATCCGTTCATTATCCTCAAACCCTTCGGTACCATTCTCGTTTCTGAGAGATTTATGGGTCAGGGCTTGGTTTAGAAGGGTTATATCTTTAAAGGTGTAGTGGAGACTCCCCTCAAGCTCACTTAAAATTATTCGTCTTGCCTCGTTCATAACCTAAAGATTAGGAGGGAAAATATTGGGGGGCAAAATGCCCCCAGAGATATACGGTTAGGCCTGATACTTCTTGAATAGAATAGAGGCATTTGTTCCTCCAAATCCGAAAGAATTGGAGAGAGAAACATCTATATTCATCTTGCGGGCCACATTCGGGACATAATCCAAATCACAATCAGGATCTGCCTCTTCCTGGTTGATTGTCGGCGGGGCAATCCCGTCTCTTATAGCCAAGATAGAAAATACCGCCTCTACCCCTCCGGCCGCCCCGAGAAGATGTCCAATCATAGATTTGGTGGAACTTATTGCAACCTTACGGGCATGCTCCCCAAAGGTGGCTTTTATGGCATTCGTCTCCACCATATCGGCAAATGTGGAGGTAGCATGGGCGTTGATATAATCAACCTCCTCAGGCCTGATACTCCCATGTTCAAGGGCCATCCTCATACACCTGGCCGCCCCCTCCCCATCGGTAGGAGGAGCGGTAATATGATAGGCATCGGCACTGGCCCCGTATCCGGCCACCTCGGCCAATATGTTGGCTCCCCTGTTAAGGGCTGTTTCGAGCGACTCAAGAATCACTATCCCGGCCCCCTCCCCCATAACAAAACCGTCCCTATTCTTATCAAAAGGCCGACTCGCCTTTTCCGGCTCGTCATTTCTGGTAGATAGTGTTTTAGCGGCTGCAAAACCGCCTATAGCCAATGGGGTAATAACCGATTCGGTCCCTCCGGCTATCATCGCATCGGCATCACCTCTGGCGATAACCTCATAGGCATCGCCAATCGAATGGGTTCCGGTAGCGCAGGCGCTGACAATACAAGAGTTAATCCCCTTAGCCCCGAACCGTATAGAAATATTTCCAGCAGCCATATTGCTTATGACCATTGGGATAAAGAATGGGGAAATTTTCCTAACCCCTTTTTCTTTGTAGATATCGTAGTATCTCTCGATAGCCGGGAGTCCCCCTATTCCGGCCCCGACCATAACACCAACCCTGTCGGCATTGGTATGATCTATCTTTAGGCCGGAGGCATCCATAGCCATTGTGGCCGCAGCCAGGGCGTACTGAATGAAGATATCGACCTTCTTGACCTCCTTCGCCTCCATATAGTCAGTGGGGTCAAAACCCTTAACCTCTCCGGCAATGCGGACAGGCATGTCGGGATCATTAAAACGGGTAATAGGGCCTATGCCCGATTTCCCCGCCAATATCCCCGACCAGGTCTCTTCAACCCCTATACCGAGAGGGGTCAGCAGACCGACCCCTGTTACTACGACTCGTCTCTTCATAATTACGTATTGGCTTGAATATAATCCACGGCGTGTTTAACGGTGGTTATCTTCTCGGCCTGCTCATCAGGTATCTCGATGTCAAAGCTCTCCTCAAAGGCCATGACCAATTCAACCGTGTCGAGTGAATCAGCGCCAAGGTCATCAACAAATGAGGCCTCCATGGTTACCTTAGACTCTTCAACTCCGAGCTGCTCAACGATAATCTCTTTTACCTTGTCAAATACCTGCATAATTACCCATCCTCCTATTAGTGTGACGTTAATATTAAACAACAAACTCTAAACAAAACTCTCTACAAAACCCGCCAGAAGCGAGATTAATGTGGAGTTGCATTCAAAATGATAACAAGGCGGCAAGGAGAAAGCGACTCACAACCCCCTTATTCCCCCTTTTCTAAGGGGGAATTATGGGGGGAATTGCAGTAGAGTCCTCCTTGGAAAAGGGGCATCCAACGATTCCCCCTTAACAAAGGGGGATAGGGGGTTGTTAGCGTTTGAATGCCACTTCGCATAAACTACATATACATACCTCCGTTAACATTAATAACCTGTCCCGTAATATACGACGCGCCGTCAGAAACAAGAAAGAGGACCGCCTGAGCCACATCCTCTACCTGTCCCAATTTCTTCATCGGGATAACGGCAGTCAGGGCATTACGCTCATTATCGGGGAGGGCCCTGGTCATATCAGTCTCAATAAAACCGGGAGCCACCGCATTCACGGTAACCCCCCTGGAGGCGACCTCTCTGGCGACAGACTTAGTTAAGCCTATAACACCCGCCTTTGAGGCGGAATAGTTGACCTGCCCCACATTCCCCATAACTCCGACTATAGAAGAGATGTTAACTATCCTTCCACTCTTTTGTTTTATCATATATTTTACTACCGCCTTTGTAAAGTTGAAGACTCCGGTCAGGTTTACCCCTATAACGGCATCCCAGGCCTCTTTCTTCATCCTCAGCAGCAGGGAATCTCTGGTAATACCGGCATTATTGATAAGGATATCCACTTTCCCGAATCTTTCAATACATTTTTCCACTACCATATCGGCGTCATCGGGGTTGGCGACATTGCCGGTGATTGATATGGCGTTTACCCCTAACTTCTCCATCTCCTTAACGGTATCACTCCCGTCTGATATATCTGTAACAACGATATCTATTCCATTTTTAGCCAAAAGAAGGGCAATCTCTCTCCCTATCCCTTGGGCAGCCCCGGTAACAATCGCACTCTTCCTCACTTCATTGCTCATAGCAGCTCCTTCAACGTTTTTTCCAAACTATCCTTATCGGCCACATTAAGGGTCTTGGCCTCTTTATCTATCCTCTTGACCAGTCCGCAGAGGATCTTCCCCGGACCAACCTCAATAAACGTATCGACACCTTCCGACAAAAGATATTGAATAGACTCGACCCACCTGACGGGGGAACAAACCTGCCTCTTAAGAGACTCTCTCGCCTCACCACCGCTTGAGCAAGCCACCGCATCAACATTGGTAATTATCGGCCTAATCGGGTCTTTAAAATCAAGCCTGTCCAACTCCCCAGCTAGTCTGATCTCCGCCTCTTTTATAAGAGGTGTATGGAACGGTGCACTTACGGGAAGCATAATCGCCCTCTTAGCCCCCTCCTCCGTAGCCAGTTTACAAACCTCCTCAACAGCGGCCTTGTCCCCCGAGATAACAGTCTGAATAGGGCTGTTGTAGTTGGCCGGTCTGACAAAACCGGGAAGATCGTCAGATTTGCAGATGGCCAGTATCTCCTCCCCTGACAGGCCAATGATGGCCGCCATGGCGCCGGAACCAACAGGGGCCGCCTCCTGCATAAACTGTCCTCTTTTGCGGACAACGGCAATCGCCTCCTCAAAGGTTATCGCTCCGGCCGACATCAGGGCCGAATATTCACCCAGGCTATGACCGGCCAGATAATCAGCCTTTATCCCCGCCTCGCTCAAGAGTAGATTGGCGGCCGCGCTGACCAACAATATAGCCGGCTGTGTATTCTCGGTTAAATTTAATGACTCAACGGGACCGTTCAGGCAAAGTCCCTTGATATCAAAACCCAATATATCGTTGGCCTTAAGGAATAGTTCTTTGGTTCTCGAATCGTCAACAAAGTCTGAACCCATCCCCACTTCCTGAGAACCTTGTCCCGGAAATATAAAGGCTATCTTACCCATCCCCCACCCCCCTCTCGTCATTCCGGCGAAGGCCGGAATCCAGTCCTTTAAGCTTTTTTCTCTGGATTCCGTGTCAAGCGCGGAATGACAAACATATTTTAAACCATAGTGAAGGCATTAAGTGAATTGATATCAAATCCCCCTTCATCCCCCTTTTCTAAAGGGGGAATTTATTTAAGGCCTTCACTAAATTAATTACCAACTGACTAGGGCGGAACCCCAAGTCATACCTCCACCAAAGGCCACCAGAAGAAGGAGGTCATCCCTATTCAGTCTCCCCTCCTTAACCGCCTCATCAAGGGCAATTGGAATAGTTGCCGCCATCGTATTTCCATATTTTTCTATATTGACAAAAACCTTCTCGGGGGGCAAACCAATCCCCTCACCCACCGCCTTGATAATTCTCATATTGGCCTGGTGCGGAACTAATATATCGACGTCGGAGATAACCTTTCCGTTGGCCGCCAGGGCCTCACCGACAACCTCCACCATCTTCCTTATAGCTATCTTAAAGGTAGCGTTCCCCTGCATCTTGAGGAGATTCTCTTTACTATCTATCGCCTCATGGCTAAGCCTGCCGGAACTCCCCCCACCCTTCAGATAGAGATGCCCACCATAGGTCCCGTCTGAATAGATATGGGTCGAAAGTATCCCCTTGTCACCGTTATCCTCGGCGGATAAAATTACAGCCCCGGCCCCGTCACCGAATAGGATACAGGAACTCCTGTCGGTCCAATCGAGAAATCTGGTCAGCAGGTCTGTCCCGACCACAAGTATCTTCTTATACATCCCTGTCTTTATATATTGATCGGCTACAGAAAGGGCATATATGAAACCGGAACAGGCCGCCGATATATCAAAGCCGACCGCCTTAACCGCTCCTATTTCCTTCTGAATAATGCAGGCGGTCGATGGGAAAAGCATATCAGGCGTCCCCGTAGCCACAAGGATAAGGTCGAGTTCCTTGGCCTTTACACCGGCATCCTTCAGGGCACGGCGGGCGGCCTCAACCCCCATAGTCGAAGAGGTCTCATCATCAGCGGCAACCCTACGCTCCGACATACCGGTTCTGGTTCTTATCCATTCATCGGAGGTGTCGAGCATACTCTCCAAATCATGGTTGGAGAGTACCTTCTCAGGCAGGTATGACCCTGTCCCTATAATTCTTGATCTTAATCCCATAAGCCGTTATTCCGATAGCGGTGTAAATTGGTTTCTGATTTTATCCCAAAGACCGCCATTCTCTCCATCATCCTTCTTATCCGTATTAATCGCCGGATTTAGTGCAAGGTCATCCTTGATATGCTCAATAATTTTATTGGCCACCAGCTTTTTGGCCTGCAGGACGGCACTCTTTATCGCCTTTTTGTTGGATGACCCGTGGGCGATAATACATATCCCGTTTATGCCGAGAAGCGGAGCCCCGCCATACTCGGTATAGTCTATCTTCTTTTTAAACCCTTCAAGATAGGGCTTAATTAACAGATAGCCTATCTTGGTTCTGAGGTTGGTCGCAAATATCCCCCTGAGTGAAGAACTTATCATCCCGGCCAAACTCTCGCTGACCTTAAGGGCTATGTTCCCTACAAAACCATCGGTAACCACAACATCGGCCACCCCGTTGTAAAGGAGTTTGCCGTCAATATTACCTATGAAATTCCGGGAGTGACTCTTAAATATCTTAAACGACTCCTTGACAACCTCATTCCCCTTCTCATCCTCTTCTCCGTTGCACAGTATTCCAACCCTCGGGTTCTGTCTCCCGAACGCATACTTGGAATAAACCTGTCCCATGACGCCGAACTGAAAAAAATGGTGAGGTTTACAGTCAACATTGGCTCCGCCATCTATCAGCACCACCGGCCCTGTCATAGTTGGTATATTGACCGCTATAGCCGGCCTTGAGATACCGGCCAAAGGTTTAAGCATTATAATAGCCGAGGCCATAACCGCCCCGGTATTCCCCGCACTTACAAAGGCCTGGGCCTCCCCCTTTTGGACCAGCTTGAGCCCAACCCTTATGGAGGAATCCCTCTTATACCTAAGGGCATGGGTGGGAGACTCGTGCATCTCAACCGCCTGTGAAGCGTGGACAATAGAGAAGGGGTGCGATGACATCCCCCTCTTACCAAGCTCCTCTATGATGGTAGACCTATCCCCGACAAGGATAATGGACACACCCGGTTCTTTGATAGCCTCTATGGCACCATCCAGAATAGCGGCAGGGGCATAATCCCCCCCCATGATATCAAGGGCAATTTTCATCTTTTTGAGAGAGACTATCCCCTAAAAATGGAAAATTTTACGCGAAGAAACTAAGAGTAGGAAAAACAACCCTAAACCTCTTCAACCTTTAAAACCTCTTTCTCATTATAGTGACCGCAATGAGGGCAAACATTATGAGGCTGTTTCGTCTCGTGACAATTAGAACATTCAGATACAGCCGGCGTAGTCAGCTTATCGTGTGAACGCCTCATCCCTCTTCTTGCGGCAGATCTTTTCTTCTTTGGTACTGGCATTTTCTTCTCCTTAAAATAAAACTTAAAAACTAAACAACCCTTATCTCAGGGGAACAACCCCCTTCATCCCCCTTTGGTAAGGGGGAATAACTCCCTAAGAATTACCCCTAAGACTCTTAAGCACCTCTAAACGAGGGTCTATATCTTCAGAGACACAACTGCACCCCATACCATTACGGTCAGCGCCGCACCGGGGACATACCCCTTGGCAATCTTCAGAACATAACGGCTTCATCGGAATAGAGAGATATATATTATCCCTGATAATTGGCAAGATATCTACCTTACCAGATTCGTAGAAGGATATGTCGGGGCCGGACTCATCCAACATCTCCTCAACCCCTTCCCCCTCAACCTTGGCCCTAAATGTCCCATCTAACTCTATAAGACTATCAACCTTGTAGCTTTTCAGGCAACGGGAACAGACCATCTCGAAGGGAACAGTCATGGAACCGGTCAATATTATATCCTCCCGGCGGGGTTTCAGCTCGGCCGTTAACCTTACATCCCCTCTCAGACTAATACCTGTTTCAGCGACATCAAAAAGGGTTCGGCAGAGTAAAAGATCCAGTTCTACTTTACCGGTTAAAAGATCAGCCACCTTGAACAGGAGCTCTTTTTCACCTACACATTCACTCATCGGAAATACCCAAAACTTACAAGAAACGCTTACTGCTCAAAGGAAGACAAGTCCGATTAAGCGTGTAAACAACCGCCCTAAAATAACAAAAAACCTGACCTCAAGCCAGGTTGCAATCTAAATCTCGATTATCCTTAAAAGATTGCAATACATTGTATCAAACTATGATAGTCGGTCAAGGAGATTGAATATTGAAATCAAAGGGATTGACAGTCCTTATACCCGCCCCTAAGAAAGCAAAACATCCTTATTATCCCCGAATACCGCACCGGCAACCTTTATAATCTCCTCGCCCGTTACCCCATGTATCAAAGAGTAGACCTCCTCAAACTCTCGGTAATTGCCAAGCAGATAGTTTATAGCGTAATAGAGCACATATCCGGTACTTGTCTCGGTACTCATAGCCAGCGACGAGGTATAATCAACCTTGGAGATATCTATCAATTTTGACTCGATCCCTTTCTTTTTAACATCATCAACTATCTGATAAATAAGCCCTTTAGCCATATCGAGATTGTTCTTGGAAAGATTAGTGCCGATAGCCAGAGCCGAGAAGTTATCGAAAGTTCCCATCTCCCAAGCTCCTATACTGTAGCATAACCCCTTCTCCTCCCGTATCTCCTTAAAGAGGAGGGAATGCATACCGCCGCCAATAGCATTAAGGAGTACCTTTTGGGCATAGTAGAGCGGGTCTTTCTTCCCGAATCCCTTGTACAGGAGAATGGAGTAGGCCTGCTGAAGATTTTCTCTCTCAACCGACAGAGGGGTGAAATTAAAGGCAACATCCTCGGAGAAAAACTCCTTTTCACTCTTCTCAGCCTGCGGGACATGTCTTGATATGGTATCAACCACCTCATCCCTATCGACATCGCCGCAGACGGAAATCAGGACATTATTCCCCCGGTAATTTTTATTTATAAACGACACCAGATCATTGCGGGTGATGGAGGCGATACTCTCCAGGCTCCCTATTATGCGATGCCCCCTGTTGGGAGAAAGGGCATGCTCGACAGCCTCCTCCGTAATAAAATTCTCATGGTCATCTATATTGCTCTTGGCCTCCTCAAGGATAACATTACGCTCCTTGGCAATCTCCTTCTCATCAAAGACTGAATTAAAAAAGATATCGGACAATATCTCAAAGGCCTCCCCCCAATTCATCTTGATAATACGGATATAGTAGGAGACGACCGATCTGGAGGTAAAGGCGTTGATCTGCCCGCCGATAGAGGCCACCTCGTCGCTTATGTCGAGATAGCTCCTCTTATTAGTCCCCTTAAATATCAGGTGTTCTACAAAGTGGGCGGTCCCGAAGCTCCGCTCCGACTCCTCCTTCTCAGCACCGGCCAGAACAGTAAAACGGATATCAACAATCTTGCTACTGTTACGCTGATAGAAGGTCTCCCACCCGTTTATATTAAGTATCTCCATTATGCTGTCTTTCTATACAACCCCCTTTGTATAGCTCCCCTCCTATTTTAGGAGGGGTGGCCGAAGGCCGGGGTGGTAAGTTTTCCAAACCAACCACCCCTGCCCCTCCTTAACCAAGGAGGGGAGCTTGTAGGCTACCCCCTTTGATTCCCCCTTTGTTAAGGGGGATTGAGGGGGTTGTTTCACACAATAGGGCCAAAAAACTACTTACCAAAACCTCCGAATAACCTTTTTAATATACCGCCGGATCTCTTCTTCCCCCCTTTGGCCAAGGTAAAATCCTCCCCATACTTCTCTTTGTAATGGGCCAGACGGGCCTCGACCGACTTGGGAGGGATTTGCTTTCCGGACGGCTTTTTATGCTCTCCGTTGTTAGAAGGCTTTTTGACAGTCTGCTTCTTTTCAAAGTCGGCCTTTTTCTCAAAATCAGGCTTCTTCTCAAAGTCCCGCTTCTTTTCAAAGTCGTCTTTCTTTTTTCCGGCATGCCTATCCTCGTCACTCCTGTTATGGGCTCCGTGAGATTTTTCTTTGTCTTTATAACTATGCTTGGGATATCCTTTATTATCTGAAAATTTCTCCCTCTCTTCCGCCCTATCCTCTTTAATCCTGCTACGGCTGTACGAACCGGCCTTATCCTCAACCATATCGGCGGCCTCTATCCACTCACTCTCAATCTTCTTCTCTATATATTTTTCTATATAAGGGAGATTTATAACATGGTCCTCGCAGCCCAAACTGTAGGCCACGCCGCTATGCCCGGCCCTGGCGGTTCTGCCTATCCTATGGACGTAGGTAGCCGCCTCCTGCGGGAGGTCGTAGTTTATAACATGGGTAATGCCATCGATATGAAGACCCCTTGAGGCCACATCGGTAGCCACCAGAATTCTTATCTTCCCATCCTTCATGTCGTCTACAATCCGCTTTCTTTTATCCTGATTTATATCCCCGGTAAGAACCTTACTCGGGAAACCATTCTCCTCAAGCCTCCAGCCAACCTCCTCGGCCGTGCACTTCATATTGGTGAAAATAAGTACCCTCTCCGCCTCCGGTCTCTTTAGAATAGACATAAGGACGGGAAGCTTCTCCTCGTTGGAAACATAGATAATCCTCTGATGAATCGAATCGACCGTAATCTGCTCCGGCTCAATCTCAATCATCAACGGGTCGGCCTTCATATACTTAAGGGCCAGCCTGTGGACCTGGCTGTCTATGGTGGCTGAACAGAGTATAGTCTGCCTATCGTTATCCCTCGGCAGGTTGTTGGCAATATAATATATGTCAGATACAAATCCCATATCAAACATCCTGTCCGCTTCATCGATAATAAGCTGCTCTATCGCATCGAGTGAAACAATATGCGACTTATAGAGGTCTATCAACCTACCGGGGGTGGCCACAATAATGTCGACTCCCTCACTGAGGGGCTTCTCCTGCTTTCGATATTCGACACCACCATATATGGCCAGTGAACGGTATGGGAGATACTTTCCCAGCTTTACCGCATCCTCATAGACCTGCTCGGCCAACTCGCGTGTCGGAACCATAATCAAAGCTCTCGGCACACCGGGCGCTTTCCCCTCTGTTATCAGCTTATTAAAAATGGGGAGAAGAAAAACAGCCGTCTTCCCCGTTCCCGTTTGGGCCTGGGCAATAATATCCTTCCCCAGCATACTCTCAGGCAAGGCCTGTTCCTGTACGGGGGTGCACTTCTCGAAACCGGCATCGGCCAGTCCCTTCAATATCTTTTCATCTAAATTTAAACTATCAAACCTCATAAAAATCCTTTCTAAAATAAATCCCTTCCTCCTACCCAAACTTGCAAGATATTTCGTTGCCTGGGTAACGGAGTAAAGAGACAGAAACTTTTAGGGCTTGCAAAGAAATAACCTATACATTTTGACTTGTTCTTTTTCCATTTTTCTTCGTTGCGAATTTTGCTTATAGTCGCAAGCTATTAGCTGCAATTCGCGCCTTGAAAAACATCAAAATAACTGCGTCAATTCTGTAAACCTTGTCTCTTTACAAACCCTTAACCGTAAAATTACCATTTTACGGCGACACAACCGGTAGTGGGGATAAGGGATGAAATCTAGTGCTTAATTGCCTAAATCTTGCTGTAGTCGACCGGCCTTTGGCGTGCCTGGCTTTGTTGCCAATCCTCGCTATACAACCCCCTTATTCCCCCTTAACAAAGGGGGATGCTGGGGGGTTATATACTGTGGTTGTCTTCGCGCCAGCCGCGCCAAATTCTCGGTCTTGGTACTGACGCAGACTTAGGCAACTAAACACCAGGAGACACACTTGGTTACGAGAAACTACCCGCAAATCCTTTCGTCGGACAGAAAGGGAAAGAATAAAGAGAATGGTCTTTGAGAAAAGCCTCTGTTGTCAGCAACTGATTTTATCAGCCGCCAACCGAAAATCTCAACAACCCGGGTAGAATAGAGGGACTTAAAACATTTGGGAGCCCCCCATAATACCCCAACCATCTCCTTTATAAACTTAACCGGAGACCTCTCTGCCAAACACTACCGGAGATGGTCTACTACAAAACCTTATTTACAACCTCCTGCAACTTCGCCTTATTGGCCGCTCCGACAATCTGGTCAACCGGAGATCCCCCCTTAAACAGTATTAAGGTAGGTATACTCCTGATACCATACTGCGTCGGAATAGACTTATTATCGTCAACATTCATCTTGCAAACCTTAATCTTGCCGGCATTATCCTTGGCCAACTCCTCCACAACAGGGGCAACCATCTTGCAAGGCCCGCACCATGGCGCCCAGAAATCAACGAGAACAGGAAGTACAGAATCAGCTACTTCATCCTGAAACGTCCCATCCGTTATCTCCAACAAACTCTCACCCATAACACTCTCCCAATAATAAAATTTCAGCCAACCTTATTCTCGCCCCTAAAACAACCGTCCAAAAATCAAGAAATAGGGGGCATCCCGCAGCATCCTCCGGCGGGACAGGTTGGTCCACTATTGCCGATTCCGCAACCACCGGCGGAACAGGCACCAATATCACCTGACGAGCCAACCTTGGCCGCAAAA
>JAHJSF010000022.1 GCA_018830405.1 Nitrospinota bacterium
CCCTTTATTAAGGGGGAATAAGGGGGTTGTTATCATTATGAAGAAGAGAATACAGACCGCATATTTTGTCTACAATAGCCTGATTATAGGGGGCGGACTTTTGCTCGCCCCATTCTGGCTCTATCAGTTGGCGGCCAAGCGCAAGCATAGGAGCGGGTTCTTATCTAAATTAGGTATTACGAGGGGGGGGAAGGGGAGATATGGGAGCGATGTTATTTGGGTACATGCCGTATCGGTCGGAGAGGTAAAGGCTGCGCTCCCCCTCATCAAGGAACTTAAGAAGGTCTATCCTGCCAGCGATTTTGTTATCTCGACCGTAACCGCTACAGGGCAGAAGGTGGCCAAGGATAGTCTCCCCGATGATACGGTGGTCTACTTCCCCTTTGATTTTAGGCTATCCGTCAGGCGGGCCATAGACGAGATATCCCCATCCGTTGTTATTATCTTTGAAACAGAACTGTGGCCAAATTTTTTGAGGGAACTCAACAAGAGGGATATCCCTATCCTGATCCTTAACGGGCGCATCTCGTCCCACTCCTTCAAGCGGTTTTTCTTCTTCAGGTATTTCATGGAGGCGATTCTCTCCAATGTCGATATGTTCGGTATGCAGTCGGAGTCGGACAGGGATAGAATAGTTGCCTTGGGGGCCAAGAAAGAGAATGCGGTTGTCTGCGGCAATATCAAGTATGAGTGCCGCAACAAGGATATATCTGATGAAGAGAAGGAGACCTTAAGGGGGTCTTTAGGTCTAAGAGAAGGCTTGCGTCTTCTCGTGGCCGGGAGTACCCACCAGGGAGAGGAGGAGATAATTATAAATGTCTACAAACGCTTATTGGACACATATAAAGATATCGCCCTCCTGATTGCCCCCCGTCATCCCGAACGGGGGGACAGCGTGGCCAAGTTGATTAAGGATAAAGGGTTTAGGCCTATCCGTAGAAGCAAGCCCAAACCTGATGGTTATAAATATTCTCCCGGGGCCGATGTTATTCTCCTCGATACGGTTGGAGAACTCTCCCCCATCTACTCAATCTCTGAACTGGTCTATGTTGGGGGGAGTCTTATACCTCACGGGGGACAAAATATCCTAGAACCGGTCTACTATAAAAAGCCTGTTGTTTTCGGTAACTATATGGATAATTTCAGGGATATATCCGGGAAGATAATAGAAGCCGGGGGGGGGATAATGGTTGAGAGTGAGGAGGAGCTATACACCAATCTGGCCCGAATCTTGGCCTCTCCTGAAGTGGGGCCCAAGATGGGGGAGAATGGTTATCGGGTCATTCTTCAGAATAGGGGCGCCCTAAAAAACAATGTTGATCTGGTTAAAAAGATGAGGGGGAGATAGGGAACCGCCTCTACTCGGCCTCCTCGTGTGAGCCGTTTATATTCCTTCCCCGGCCGCCGTAACCTCCCCCCTCCCGACTTCCTGATACAGGGGATATGAGGGGGGCTACGGCTAATATTAATATCAGTAAAAAGGCGAATAGGGCCGCCATGATTCTAATGTCGGATGATTTGTCAGAATTTCCTCTTATCATACAGACCGTCCAATCCCAATGTAGGATGATATGGATAAGAATCATGGTCAAGAATATAAGGGCCAGCCAAAAGTGGATGTCGCCCCAGCCATGCCTGTCGAGTCCCCATACGGTTATATAGGAGCCGCTCCCCTTGGGGAGGATGTAGCGGACCAATATCCCTGTCGTAGCCAGAAAAATAAAGTCTATAAAGGCGATAGTGTCGATAATGAAGTTTATAGTGTAGCGTTTCATCACGTTTCCTTCCGTTAATGTTACATCTCGTTTGAAAGATTTTATGATAGAATACCACGCCGATAATGTTCAATGAAGAGTATAGAGGAGAAGGTTTAAAATGTCACTCAAGATAAAAACCAAGCTTACCATTATAGTCTTGGCCACCCTAATCGGTTCCGCGCTTATCCTTAGCTACAGTCTCATTTTGGATCGGGGGGTAGGAGACGATCTAGAACGCAAAGATCTTGAGCCGACTGAATTGATCTCTGATGTAGAGGATATAGCCTTCGAAAATATTTTCAGTGCCCAAAGAATAATCAAGATAGCCCACCACTACCTCTATGTTAAAAACCCCCGCCAGACTACAAAATCTTTGGCTGAACTTGAATCTATCGTTAAGGCATTTAAGGGGTACGCCGGAGCGAATGATAAGAACTTCAGCTCGCTTATGCGGGTTTGGCTTTATAACTAAATATGCGGAGCTGTGTTAAAACGCTAACTTTGTTGGCTTCGTCGTCAGCTCCTCAATATACAACCCCCTATCCCCCTTTGTTAAGGGGGAATTTTAGCAGAGTCCCCCTTTGTTAAGGGGGAATAAGGGGGTTGTTATTATTTTTAATCCAACCCAGTATTATCCAGGCGCAGGGCCTTGAGGAGTGCCTTGGCCTTATCCAAGGTTTCGTAATATTCGGCGATGGGGTCAGAGTCTGCCACAATCCCGGCCCCGGCATAGAAGTATATCTTGTTAGATAGGATAGCGGCACTCCTTATCAGTATGTTAAAGTCCGCCTTCCCATTCCAGCCGAGATACCCCATAGAGCCGGTATAGAACCCCCTTTTGACGGGCTCAAGCTCATCTATGATTTCCATACAGCGTATCTTGGGGCAGCCGGTTATTGTCCCCCCGGGGAATATGGCCCTTATTGTCTCGGCCAAACCTATCCCCTCTCTCCTTTGGCCGATAACCTTTGAGACTATGTGCCATACCTCTGAATATCCCTCAAGGGCCATAAACTCTTTCACTTTCACCGAGCCATATTCCGATATTCTCCCCAGGTCGTTTCTTTCCAGATCGACCAGCATTAGATGTTCGGCCGCCTCCTTTTTATTTAGGAGCAATTCCCTAGATAGCTTCTTGTCTTCATCCTTATTGCTGCTGCGAGGCCTTGTTCCGGCTATCGGCCTTGTTTCTAACATATTCCCCTCAATCTTGATAAGCCTCTCGGGGGAGGAACTGATAAGCTGCATATCCCCGAAATTTATGTAGCCTTGAAAGGGGGAGGGGTTAATCTTTCTCAGGGTCAGGTATAGACCGAGTGGATCTCCCTCAAAATCGGCCATAAAACGCTGTGATATATTGGCCTGATAGATATCCCCATCTTTTATATACTCTTTACACCTTTTAACCATTTCGACAAATCTATCCTTGTCAACGCTCGATGTAAGGGTGTCGGCTCTGTATACGACAGGGGCCTCTTGGCGAATATTGGTAATAGCCGAGGCCAGTTCTTCCCCCCTACTGGTCTTCTCCTCTGAGGTGCCCAAAATATAGATATGCAGACTACCTGTTTGGTGATCTATGGCTATAACCTCGTCGGCCAGGCCGAAATAGAGGTCGGGGGTATCAATATCTCCCCCTTTCTTTTTTGATAATTGGGGGTTAAGTAGTTCATAACCGAAATAACCAACCAGCCCCCCCTGGAAGGGGGGAGGGGATGGATGGTTATAGGCGGGGAGGTAACTATTGTATCTATCTTCCAAATATTCGAGAGGGTCTATATCTATGACACCCTTTTTCCCTTCTTCGTGGGCATATATTTCCCCTCCTCTATATTTAAACTTGCTATTCCTGAACGAGCCGATGAAGGAGAAACGGCTGTTTGGCAGGTTGGGGGAGCCGCTTTCAAATATAAAGGTATCCTCTCCCCCCCCATAGATATTTCTGTAGAGGAGTGACGGGGAAACGGATATTGCAGGGATAACCTCTTTGTATGTTAACAATCTATAACCTTCAATGTTGTTGAATAGCTCATACTAAGTTGCATTCAAACGCTAACTTCGTTGCAGAGCCTGTCCCGACTTGTTCGGGATCAGCTCCTCAATATACAACCCCCTATCCCCCTGGTTTATTATGGTCAACAATAAAATGTTAATATTTACCTTCTTTTTTAGTATATCTTTGGCTTAATAGCACCTTGCCTTACCCTGGTATTTGAGAGTCTCAACAGAGCTCTA
>JAHJSF010000158.1 GCA_018830405.1 Nitrospinota bacterium
ACTTGGCCGCCGAGCAGGCAGTTGGCAAATATAGCCACAACCCCGGCCTCACCATGCGGATCCTGACGGGGGCCATACACATTAGCATACCTGAGAACAGTATAATTTAGTTTCTGTTCCGCCTTGGCATAATAAAGGTACTTCTCAAATGACAGTTTCGAAACACCGTAGGGGCTGAGGGGGTTTAAGGGATGCTCTTCATCGGCCGGATAGTATAATTGTTCGCCATATATCGCCCCGCCGGTAGAGGAGAATATTATCCTCCCCGCCTTATATTTTACGGCCATACAAAGCAGGTTTAAGGACCCGAGTATATTAATCCCCGCATCGTTGACAGGTTCGGCAACAGACAGCCTGACATCTATCTGGGCAGCCAGATGGAATATAACATCTATCTCCCTCTCCTTAAATATATCTTCGAGGGGGGCATCTTTAATATCCACCTCATAAAAAACGGCCTTGCGGTTAAGGTTGGCCGTTCGGCCGGTGGAGAGGTTGTCGGCAACAATAACCTTGTGGCCGGCCTCAACCAAACTATCAACCAGATTGGACCCTATAAAACCGGCCCCTCCGGTAACCAAAATGTTCATAAATTATTCCCCAACATCGGCAGGATAAATATTATTTTCACCAATCAATATTATTGGTCTTGCAATCACCCCCGTATATGTTATAATCCCCACCAGATTTTACCTCAATGTTGTTTCACTATTCTAACGATTTCATTTTCAGCAGTCTTGCAGCAGAGATGCGGAATAAACAAAAAAATTTAACTAAACCAATAAACTTTAAGTAAGGTTATTCTACCATGTTTAAATTTTACTCTACGGCCAAAAAGGGGGATATTTTCTTCTCAGTATTGGCCATCGCCATTATCTGCGGCCTACTCTCCATGCGCGGGGAGACACCCAAACAAAGTTCATCGGCCGAGCATGAAGAACTACAAAACAAAGTAACTGAGATTTATAAGGCCAAGGGAAATAGTATAGACGAGGAAGAACTATATGGGTTGTCGGAAATTATCTTGGCGGAGAGCAGTAAGTACGATATTGACCCGCTTCTCCTCCTGGCCATAATCGAAACCGAGAGCTCGTTTTCCAATAGTGCTGTTTCAAACAAAAACGCCAGGGGATTGATGCAGATCGTTCCCGAGACAGCCAAGGCAATCGCCCTGAAAGAGGAGATTGAGTGGGAAGGTTACAAAACTCTCCATACACCGGCCACTAATATAAGGATAGGGACCTACTACTTTAAAAAGCTTCTAAGAAGGTTTGACGGCGATGTGTCGCTGGCCCTCGCGGCTTATAACAACGGCCCGACGAGAGTGGCTAAGCTAATCAGAGACGGCGAGGCGCCCCCTTCAAAATATTCAAGAAAGGTTCTCAGGACCTACAAGAGAATACAGAAAATTGACGGCGCCTAATCCTCCGGTATTCCCATCCTGAGGTTGCTGCTCTCCTCATTCTCCTGGGCATCCTTACAGGCTATGCATAGCGAAGCTACAGGGCGGGCCTGCAGGCGTTCGGGGCTTATATCATCGCCGCACTTCTCGCAAATACCAAAGGTCCCCTTATCTATCTTATTGATGGTAGAGTCTATTTTTTTTAGAAGCTTTCTCTCCCGGTCCATCAAACGCAGGGCAAAATTACGGTCTGTCTCGGCCGATGACCTATCCACGGGGTCAGAACGATCCTCAAGGGAAACCGATATATCTTGCCCCATACTCTTGGCGGCCTCTTTCAATATCTCTTTCCTCTGTTCTTCTAAAATCTGTCTAAAGTATTCGACTGTCTCTTTCTCCATGTCTCTTTCCCAATATTAAGTTGAACAGCTCTCTCACACTTAGATTCTAACTTGGGTGAGACAAAAGTCAAGGGAAAGGCTCCCGGTTATCAGGCCCCGGACTATGACCAAAATGATTTTTGCGGTAGATTTAAATGTTTTATATAATACGGGGGGAGTGGGTGTCACCATACATATAATGGTTTACTATTCGTTTGAGTAGTTTTCCCTGCTGGTTTG
>JAHJSF010000159.1 GCA_018830405.1 Nitrospinota bacterium
ACCGATTATTTTGCTGCCGAGTATATGGCCGGAAGGACCCCCAACCCTTGTGTCAGGTGCAACAGGCAGATAAAGTTTGGTCTCCTCTTTAGGGAAATATCCCATCTCGGTTTTGATTTTATGGCTACCGGACACTATGCGGCCACCGCGGAAATAGACGGGAGACTCTACCTAAAGAAACCTAAGGACAAAAGGAAGGATCAAACATATTTTCTCTACGCCATAGATAAAGAAGTTCTTCCGCGACTTATCTTTCCACTCTCAGAATTTACTAAAGATAAAGTTAGAGAAGCTGCCTCAAAATATGGTCTTTCGGTAGCTGATAAGGATGAGAGTCAGGATATCTGTTTTATTCCCGGTGGGGATTATCATTCCTGTATATCGGGGGAAATGCTAAAGGGAGAGATTGTTGATACGGATGGTAACCCCTTGGGGAGACATGAGGGAATTACAAAATATACAGTTGGGCAGAGAAAGGGGCTTGGCATTGCCGCCACGCGAGCATTATATGTGGTCAGGATAGATGCCGCGAAGAATCTGGTAATTGTTGGTGGGGAGGATGACCTGCTGGCCGATGGGCTGATTGCCTCAAATATCAACCTATTTGTCAATAATATCCCTAAAAAGGTATCGGCCAAGGTGAGATATGCCTCTCCTCAAGAGGAGTGTAATCTTGAGATAGAAGGTGATAGAATGACCGTCACCTTTTCGAGGCCGCAACGGGCCATTGCCCCCGGTCAATCGGTTGTTATCTATGATGATAATGATATCCTGATCGGCGGTGGTGTTATTGACGAGGCTATTGGGCATCATTGATTTAATATTGAAAATTAGAGCAAGGAGATATATCTCATGTGGGATTATACAGGTAAGGTAAAAGACCATTTCTTGAATCCGAGAAATGTAGGGATAATAGAAGACCCGGACGGGGTAGGGGAGGTCGGTTCGATGGCTTGCGGCGATGCCCTCAAGCTGTCCTTTAAGTTGGATGAGAAGAAGGAGAGGATTGCCGATATCAAGTTTCAAACCTTCGGTTGCGCCAGCGCCATTGCTTCATCATCGGCCCTGACCGAGATAGTTACAGGGATGACCCTGGATGCGGCCAAGAAGGTCACCAATAAGGATATTGCCGAGTATTTGGGGGGACTCCCTGCGCAGAAGATGCATTGTTCCGTCATGGGACGAGAGGCCCTTGAGGCGGCCATCGATAACTATGAGGGAGTCGGAGAGTCAACCAAACATGAGCTTGAGGGGGAGGTTGTCTGCGAATGTTTTGGTGTTACCGAGAAGGAGATTAGGGACACCATACGGGATAATCACCTGACCACGGTCGAGGAGGTTACCAACTACACCAAGGCGGGGGGGAGCTGCGGTAAGTGTATACCTAAGATAGAGACGATTCTCGGTATTTCTCCTGAGGAGAGTCAAGTGGCTGCAACTAAACCGATGACCAACCTGCAGAGGATTCAGAAGATTACAGAGACGATAGATAATAAGATACGTCCGGCCATGCAGGGAGACGGCGGCGATATAGAGCTAATCGATGTTGTTGGCGAAGAGGTGACTGTGCGCCTCAAGGGGGCCTGCAGCGGCTGTCCCGCCTCGCAGGTTACCCTGACCGATTTTGTTCAGAAGGAACTGAGGAGGGCGGTCGAGCCCGATATAGTTGTTAAGGAGATTAAATGAAAGAGGTTGTCTACTTAGATAATAATGCCACCACAAGGCCAGCCCCTGAGGTGGTCGAGGCGATGATGCCCTACCTTACCGAGAGGTATGGGAACCCTTCCAGTATCTATTCCTTCGGTGGGGATGTTAAAAAGGAGGTCGATAAGGCACGGGCTCAGGTGGCGGCCCTTCTTAATTGTTCTCCTGAGGAGATTATCTTTACATCCTGCGGAACCGAGAGTGACAATATGGCCGTCCGGGGGAGGCTTTTGGCTTCCAAGGAACGCTCGGCCATAGTGACCACCAAGGTTGAGCACCCGGCCATACTAAATACATGTCGTTCCTTAAAGACTCACGGCTCAAGGGTTGAGGAGGTAGGGGTAAACTACGATGGCGCTCTTGATATGGAGCAACTTAAGGGGAGTCTCTTGTCGGATGTGGCTATAGCGAGTGTTATGTGGGGAAACAACGAGACTGGGGTGATATTTCCGATTGCCAAGATTGCCGAGATGGTTAAGGAGAAGGGGATAGTTATGCATACTGATGCCGTTCAGGCGGTTGGCAAGGTTCCCATTGACCTGGCCAAGGTTCCGGTAGATATGCTCTCCCTCTCCGGTCATAAGCTCCACGCCCCTAAGGGGATTGGGGCCCTATTTGTCAGGAAAGGGACAAAGATTGCACCCTACATGACTGGGGGGCACCAAGAATCTAACCGTAGGGGGGGAACGGAGAATGTCCCCTATATAGTCGGATTGGGGAAGGCCTGTGAATTGGCGATGAATGAGATGGAGGGGCAGGTTAAGAAGATTAGCACTATGCGTGACCGTCTTGAAAGAGAGCTATTGAGGTTGTGCCCCAATACCACATCCAACGGGGCAAATTCTGAACGTCTACCCAATACGACCAATATAAGCTTCCAATATGTTGAGGGGGAGGCGATTCTCCTTCTTATGAATGAGCTTGGTATCTGCGCCTCTTCCGGCTCGGCCTGCACCAGCGGTTCTCTTGATCCTTCACATGTCCTTAAGGCGATGGATATTCCATTTACCCTACTGCACGGTTCGATAAGGTTTAGCCTCAGCCACTACAATACGGAAGAGGAGATAGACTTGGTGATTAAGGAACTCCCCCCGATTATCAAGAGGTTGAGGGATATATCCCCCTTTGGCCGGGCGGATTAATTTTTTTTACAGACCAAGAAGTATTTCTCATATTCCCCTGATAGAGATTAGCTACTAAAAGTGTTAGAATGTCTCTTCTTTGTCGTGGTTTGCTAATATGCTTCTAATGTTTTTACAAAATTAATATAATGTTTTCAGTTGAGGATTTATTATGAGCGATAATATTGCCGATCGTTTTTTCAAAAGAGGAAGTGATTTCCTCGGGGTTAAATATCCAATTATATGCGGCGCGATGACCTGGGTTAGTGACCCTAAACTTGTCTCGACCGTTTGTAATGCCGGCGGTTTTGCCTGCTTGGCGGGGGGGAATACGCCCCCCGATATACTTGAGAAACAGATAGAAGAGACACGTAAGCTTACCGATAAGCCCTTTGGGGTAAATGTTATTACCATTGCCCCTCTCTACAGAGAGCACCTTCAGGTTGTTAAAAATGCCAATGCCCCCTTTGTAATATTTGCCGGGGGGTTTCCAAAGAAAAAAGAGGTGGTGATGGCTAAAGAAACGGGGGCCAAGGTCCTTTGCTTTGCCTCGGCTGAGTCTATCGCCAATCGTATGCTTAGCTACGGGGCTGATGCAATTATATTGGAGGGGATGGAGGCCGGCGGACATGTTGGCCAAGTCAGTCTATCCGTTTTACTTCAGCAGGTACTATTTAAGGTCGAGGATGTGCCGGTGTTTGTAGCCGGTGGTATTGCCACAGGAAAGATGTGCGCCCATCTCTTCATGATGGGGGCGGCCGGTGTGCAACTTGGGACACGTTTTGCCGTGGCCGAAGAGAGCTGTGCCCACCCAGCCTTTAAAGATAGGTTTATAAGGGCCAATGCCAGAGATGCCGTGTCGAGTCCCCAGTTTGACAGCCGTCTCCCAGTTGTTGCCGTCAGGGGACTTAGGAACAAGGCCATTGATGACTTCGGCAAGCTACAGCTTGAACTTTTGAAGAAATTGGAAGAAGGGTCTATCGGACAGACTGCGGCCCAACTTCAGGTTGAGGAGTTTTGGATGGGAGGCCTTCGCAGGGCTGTTATAAACGGAGAGGTAGATACAGGGTCTCTTATGGCCGGGCAGTCGGTTGGGTTAGTGGATAAGATTATGCCGGTAAAGGATATTATCGATGAGCTTGTTGCCGATACGGAAAAGGAGTTGCTCAGGGTACGCGGCATATTATGTTAGGCATTTCTGAATAGCTCATGGTAGTTATATAGAATTTGGAGGTTGAATAGATGACTATAGTATTACCTAAAAAATATCACGCCAAGGAGGCCCTCGAAAAGAGGCGAATTCTTTGTGTAGACCAAGAGGAGGCGGTCAGGAAGGATATCAGGCCGCTTAGGATAGGGATACTAAATATCATGCCGAAGGCAGAGACCTATGAATACAGCCTTCTCTTTCCCCTGGGTCGGCGGCTTATACAGATTATTCCGGTCTGGATACGTCTCCAAAATCATAAATACCACAGCTCCGACAAATCACATATAGACAGTCTATATGTCAGTTTTGAGGAGGCAGTTTCCAAAAAACACCTGGACGGACTTATTATCTCCGGGGCCCCCGTGGAGGATATCGATTTTGAGGATATAACCTAC
>JAHJSF010000023.1 GCA_018830405.1 Nitrospinota bacterium
CAAGGTATTCCCGACAATGGTTGTTTCGATGATAGCGGTCGGCGAAGCGGTCGGCTCACTTGATGCCATGTGCGATAAGATTGCTGATTTTTATGACGAAGAGGTTGAGCTGGCCGTTGCCGGTTTGACCTCCATGCTTGAACCAATGCTGATGCTCTTCTTGGGGATTGTGGTCGGAGGTATAGTCATTGCCATGTATTTACCAATATTCAAATTGGCCTCGGTGGGCTAAAGAATAAAAACTTTCGAGATGTCGTGAAAAATGACCTGTTTGATAAAATCAAAATCCTCATGTTTGCGAGGGTTATTGCGGTCTCTCTTATTTTGGGCACGGTTATACTTTACCAAATAAAGATTGGCCAACCGGCCTATATTCCCCCCATATCATTTATAATCTCCTTCATCTATTTCGTATCCATTTTCTACGCCCTCTCCCTCAGATATTTTCAAAATCTCGAGCCTTTCGCCTATACACAGCTTTTGGTTGATATATTTCTGGAGGCGATTATTGTATATGTCACCGGAGGGCTAAACAGCCCCTTAATTTTCCTCTACGTCCTCTCTATTATGTCGGGGAGTATACTTCTGCGGGTTCCCGTAGGATATGTCTTGGCCTCGGCGGCCAGTATAATATACGGTCTTATGGCCAACCTGGAACTCTACGGCCTTATAGTCCCCATCAATGTATTTGAGATATACACGCGGCCTTTGCACGGGGAGGTTTTATATAAGGTCTCTACCAATATAGCCGCCTTTTACATCATTGCCTTCCTTACTTCCTACCTGGCTGAAAATCTCAGGAAGACGGGGGTTGCCCTTGAGGCCAAGAGTGTTGATTTGAGAAAGCTGAAGAAATTTCATGAGAACGTAGTGGCCACCATGGGAGGCGGCCTGGTGGCCTACGATATCAAGGGGAATATAGTCTCCTTTAACAGGGCGGCCGAAAATATTACAGGGTATAAATATGAAGATATTGCCGGTCTCTCCGTAGATACCATATTTAAGGAGAGCGGCCTGAAAGAGATAATTGAAAGGATGCGTCTCGAATCTTTGCAGGGCACCGTCCGGCGGGAGGAGAGATGGGAGGGTTTTGTAAAGGGGAGGGATGGACGGGTTGCCTTCCTCAGCGTTACCCTATCCGTGCTGGAGGAAGAGAAGGGATACCCAATCGGATTTATCTGTCTTTTTCAGGATCTTACATCGATGAAGGATATGGAGTCGAGGATTGAGAGATCGGAGCGCCTGTCGGCCCTTGGACGTATTGTGGCCGAGGTGGCCCACGAAATAAGAAACCCCCTGGCCTCCATAAGCGGTTCTATTCAACTGTTGAAGGGGAAATTATTATTTGATGGGGGAGATAAGAAACTTATGGATATTATTGTCAGAGAAACAGACAGCCTTAACAATATCATTACCGGTTTTATACGGCATGCTGCCCCGGCCAAGGCTTCTTTGGCCAGGTGTGATTTAAATATTGTAATAGAGGATACGGTTTTCCTCCTTAAAAATTCGGCCAAAATGCCTGATGGTCTGGAAATAGAGGTTTCCCTTTCCGATAAACCCCTCCCTGTGATGGGAGATTCAGAAATGCTCAAACAGGTAATGTGGAATCTGAGCATCAATGCCTTGGAGGCTATTCCTCCGGATAGGGTTGGGTATATAACAATAAAGAGCTCCCCCCTCTATCCCAAGCGGGTCGGCGATCCATCTGGCAAGGCGGTAAAGGGGGAGATTGTAATAGAGGACAATGGGGGGGGAATCACCGAGGAGAACCTTCCCAAAATATTTAATCCCCTCTTTTCAACCAAGGATATGGGAACCGGCCTGGGTCTGGTCGCGGTTCATAGGATAGTCGAGGAACATGGAGGGACAATAGGCGTAGACAGCAGGGAGGGGGAGGGGACTAAATTTATTTTAAGATTGCCGCTGCTGACTGAGGACAGAGCATCATAAATTTGTATCCCTTTGTTGCTCCTTGGCTCTTCGTTGCGGCGTATGTTTAAATACGCCTCACTCCTTGCCTTCGTCGCGCCTCGGGCTACTTTTTTCTGACGCTCTGTCTATACACTAATGAGAAGTCGCCTTCAAAGGCCGGCTTTGTCGGCTTCGGCGATCTTCTCTTTGATGACCTCAGCCGCCCTATCCTCCCCG
>JAHJSF010000160.1 GCA_018830405.1 Nitrospinota bacterium
GTCGTCTTCCCGTTTGTCCCCGTTATGCCTATAACAGATATCTCCTTAGAGGGATCGCCGTAGAACTTGGAAGAAACAAGGGGAAGGGCGCGGCGTGAATTGGGGACGACCGCTATCCCGAAATGGGGGTCGATTTTCATCATATCAAGCACCGACGACGGCATACGCTCAGCAATAATAGCCTTGGCCCCCCTTTTAACGGCATCCTGAAGGTAGTCATGCCCGTCCGCCTTAAAACCGCGCACCGCCACAAAGAGATAATTGTCTTTAACCTCGGCCGAATTGTAGGCAATCCCCTTTATATCTATATCGGCATCGCCGACAAACGATATTGTAGGAATTCCCTCTATAAGTTCTTTTAATTTCATATCATTTTACAGCTTCTTTTTGTTTAGGGGGGGGACGCTCAGCTCAACCAGCTTGTCATTATCACCATAGACATAGTAGAGAGAGTTGTCATCAGGAACCATATTCAGATAACCGGCTGTCCTCTCGGCTATATTTTTGAATACAGGGGCTGCCACCACGCCGCCGTAAAACTCTTTTTGCGGTTCGTCTATCATCACCAAAATTGCTATACGAGGGGCCTCAGCCGGGAAATAACCGACGAATGTGGCTATAAACTTATCGCTTGAATAACCTCCCCCGTCCACCTTACTCTTCTGAGACGTCCCTGTCTTACCCGCTACTCGAAAGCCGGAGATTGCCGCCCTGCTTCCGGTTCCCTCCCTGACAACATTCTCAAGGAGGTCGGTCATAATCCTGCTCGTATCCTGAGAAATAGCCCTGCGGACGACCTCGGTGTTAAATGTTTTAACCATATGACCCTCCTTGCTAAGCCCCTTGACCACCCTCGGTTTCAGAAGAAGCCCTCCATTGGCCACCGCAGAAACAGCGGTAATCAGCTGCATCTGGGTAACGGATAGCTCCTGCCCGAATGACATAGCCGGCAGAGAACTGGATGTCCATCTGTCAATACTTCTGAAGAGTCCGTTTGATTCGGCCGGCAGGTCTATACCTGTCTTGGAGCCGATACCAAACCGCTGCATATAGTTATAAAACTGATCCGATTCAAGTATCTCCCCAATCTTTACCGCTCCGATATTGGAGGATTTGGCCAAAACATCCTTGATGGTTAAATCCTGATATTTTTTATTATGCGCCTCATGTATGTTAAGCCCCCCCACTCTATATTCCCCATTCTCACAGTAGACCGTATCAGTAGGCTTCATGAGACCGCTATCGATAGAGGCGGCCGCCAAGAGCACCTTGAAGGTTGACCCAGGTTCAAAGGTATGCGACACCGCCTTGTTACTCCATAGGCGCTTATCGTAACTATCATACTCATTCGGGTTAAATTGGGGCTGATCGGCCATGGCCAACACCTCCCCGGTCATCGGGTCCATCACTATCACCACCCCGCCAACAGCATTGGTCGCCTTGACCTGCTTCCTAAGCTCGTGCTCGGCAAAGTGCTGAATAACCTTATCCATCGTCAAAACAAGGTCGATACCCTTGAGTTCGTTCCCCCCATCTTGCTCCTCCCCTTCAAACAGGTTATTGAAGAGGTCTAAGTCGGTTCTTATCTTCTTAGGCGCGGAGCGGATATAGCTGTCGTAATAATATTCAATCCCTGCCAGTCCCTGATTATCGATCCCCACAAACCCGATGGAACGGGCCCCTAACTCTCTACTCGGGTAGTACCTGCGCCCCTCGTTTAGAAAATCAACCCCCTTAAGATTAAGTTTCCTAACCTTATTGGCGACCTCGGGAGATATCTGCCTATCAATCCAGACAAACCTCTTATCCCCGGACAGGTCCCTCTTTATTTTTTCCTTACTTATCCCAAGGGCCTTGGAAAGTTTTGAAGCTGTCAGGTCGACATTCTCGACCATAAAGGGCCTGACAAAGAGAGACTCGGCCTCAATCGTAACCGCCATCTCCCTCCCCTCCCTGTCAAAAATTGTTCCGCGATCAGGGCGTTTATATATCGTTTTGCTATACTGAGGGGCCGAAAACTTAAGAAGCTTGTCATGCCAAACTATATGTACCTGAAAGAGTCTCCAAGCAATAACAAGGAAGATAACCACGAAGAAACCTCCGGAAAGAATAATCTTCCGCTGACGCACCACGTTCCCGGATGAATTATCCTTTACCATTACTTGGCCTCCGGCTCTGTTTCAATATATATAACCTCCCCCCGACGAGGGAGCCTAAAACCCTTTTTCACGGCCTCATTCTCTATCCCCTCGTAAGACCTCAGGCTCTGCAACTCTATCCTCAGCAAACTGTTGTGCCTTGATAAATCCTTCCTCTCGCTCTCCACGCGGTCAAACTCCCGTCTCAAAGAAATAATCTTCACGCTCGGCCACAAATATATAAGGGTGGCTATTACAAATATGGCAATTCCGGCCGCATAAAAAAGTGTGTCCTCAGCAGATAACCCCCGCTTCTCTTTGATGGTAATCATTACCCGTCACCCAACCTTTCAGCCACGCGTAGTTTGGCACTTCTAACCCTCGGGTTTTCCTCTATCTCGCTATCAGTAGGCACAACCGGCCTGTTGGTAAGAATCTTCAACTTTGGCTTAACGTCACAGGTGCAAATTGGGGACTTAGGAGGACAGATACACCCCCTGGCATTTTCTCTAAAGATATTTTTAACGATTCGATCTTCAAGTGAGTGGTAGGATATGGCCGCAATGCGCCCCCCTTCTTTCAGAACGCCTATGGCACCCCTTAGCCCTCTCTCAAGATGCTCAAGTTCCTGATTCACAGCTATGCGAATCCCCTGAAAGGTACGGACAACAGCATCTGTCTTGGCGTTGGGGGATGAAGGAGGCAGGGCGCCCCTGATTATATCGGCCAACTCCAAGGTGGAGTCGACCCCTTTTTTATCCCTCTCTCGGACTATGGCGGAGGCAATCCGGCCGGCAAACCTCTCCTCTCCAAAATCCTTAATTATCTTCTTAAGCTCGTCTCGTGAATAACGGCTCACAATATCTGAAGCGGAGACATAGTCCTCTCTATCCATTCTCATATCAAGCATACCGTCCCTCTTAAAACTGAAGCCCCTCTCCCCCAGATACAACTGGCGGGTGGAAACTCCGAGATCAAAAAGAATACCGTCAACCTTCTCGTACCCGACGTCCGGCACAAACTTGTCTATATCGCTGTAATTTCCATGGACAAAAATAGTCCGGCCGCTAAACTCCTTAAGGCGTTCTGTGGCAAACCTTATAGCATCTGTATCCCTGTCTATCCCAATAACAACCCCATCCGGATTGCTTCTATCCAAAAGGGCCTCTACATGTCCCCCGTCTCCGAGGGTACAATCTACATAGACCCCGTCAGGGCGTGGAGCAATGGCCTCACAAACCTCCGAGACCATCGCCGGGAGGTGTATCATAGGAAACCTATCTCTCCCAACTTCTCAGGCAGCTCATTCAAGCCGCCGCTCGCCTCCATATCATCTTGAAACTTCTTGAACCTATCGCTGCTCCATATCTCAATCTTGTTCATAATCCCGATGATAGAGACATCCTTATCTATTCCGGCGTGTTCTCTAAGCTGGGCCGATATAAGAATTCTTCCCTGACCGTCCAACTCGCATTCGGTAGCCCGGGCAAAGATAGACCTCATGAAGGCCTTAGTTTCTTTGTGCGAGGTAGGTATCCTTTGAAGCTCCTCCTGATACTTCATCCACTCTTCTAAAGGATAGGAGATTATATAGTTCTCAACGTTGGTGAGGATAAGCTTGCCGTTGTATTTGGTGTTGATGATATCCCTGAACCGTGAAGGAATTCGCATCCTCCCCTTCGCATCTACACTCTGTTCATAGGTGCCAATAAACATGATATACTCCTGAAAGTAATGAGCCACTTTCGACCACTTTCGACCATACAAGAACAAAATACACCACAAACCATTACTTATCAAGTAAAAAATAAGATTTTTTAAACTTTTTTTTACATCCGGAAATTCCCCCTTTTACCAAAAAATCTCGGCGGATGAGATTAAAGAGCTAAACTTGGGCCCCCAAAACTCAGAAATCACTCAGATATATTGGAGTATTGGCGCCGTTGTGATACAGTTTGTGGTGATAATCTGTTGCAATCCATTGCAATGAGGGAGAATGATTGAAACATACTATACGGTCGCTCCATTGCCGGCCGCATAATATAAAAAGGTAATAAGATGAAAAATAGGATAAAAACCATAATCGCAGTCACGGGAGTTTTACTCCTTATATCGACAGCTATCGCTCTATACAGCGGACAACAGCAGGTCATGGCCCTCGGAGAAGGACGCGGCGGTTATGAACATATCAGCACATTTGCTGAAGTCCTCAGCATACTAACCACCTCCTATGTCAAAGAGGTGGACACAAAAGAGCTTATCGAAGGGGCCATAAACGGCATGCTCGAAACCCTCGACCCGCACAGTGCCTACCTAACCCCGGAGAATTTCAAAGAGTTACAGATTGATACCAAAGGGGAATTCGGCGGACTCGGCATAGAAATAACCATTAAGGACAAGCTCCTAACCATAGTATCCCCTATTGAGGATACCCCGGCCCACCAGGCGGGGATAAAGGCGGGGGATATAATAATTAAAATAGACGAAGAACTAACGAGAGACATGTCTCTGACAGACGCTGTTAATAAAATGAGGGGGAAACCGGGCACCTCCATCACTCTGACCATAATAAGGAAGGATGCCTCCCAGCCGATTGCGATAAATATAACGAGGGACATCATAAAGATAAAGAGTGTTACCTACGAAATTATCGGCGGAGATATCGGCTATGTAAAGTTGAAAAAGTTTATAAACCATAGCGACAGAGACCTGGTCGGCGCACTGAACAAATTCAAAGAGGCCAAGGTCTCGGGAATTATACTCGACCTTAGGAATAACCCGGGAGGTCTCCTCACCCAAGCGGTAAGCGTAACAAATCAGTTTGTCAAAAAGGGCCAGCTTATTGTCTACACTAAGGGGAGGGCCAAAGAACAAGATCAGAGATACATCGCCGAACATGACGGCCTATTTACCGAAGGGCCGATGATTGTCCTGGTTAACGCCGGAAGCGCCAGCGCCTCTGAAATTGTAGCCGGAGCCTTACAGGATACAAAGAGGGCTATAGTATTGGGGGAAACATCCTTTGGTAAAGGTTCGGTCCAAACAGTTATCCCTCTCAGCGACTCCTCTGGTCTAAAACTTACCACCGCCCTCTACTACACCCCGAACGACCGTGTAATTCAGGGGGAAGGGATAATTCCAGACATTGTTGTGGTTGAAGAAAAAACAGAGATAGCCGCCAAGGAAGAAAATAAGACCCCGAATCATCTTAGAGAAAAAGACCTCAACAATTATATAAAGAAGGATAAAAAGGGAACAGTCAAAGAGAAGGAAAAGGGGTATTCAGCAGACGGAGATATTGTTAAGGAACGGGCCGTAGCCCTCCTCAAGAGCTGGAAAATATTTAAAACAAACAAAAATTAGTATCTATCCGTCGTGACCGCGAACAATAAGGAAAAAAGGGAGAAGAAAAGACCCTGGATCGTCTCCTTTTACGTCTTTGCCGTCCTGGCTGTAACCTTTCTAACCCTCGCTATATCCATCTACTTCCTAAAGCCGAAACCAGAACCGGCCCAAGAGAAAATAAAGATAGACACCCCCCTAATCCCCTCGGAGCTGGTTGAATAACTATTTTTAAAAGCCTTACCGCAGAGAACGCAGAGTTTATTTTTTCGTCATTCCCCGATTCTCCCCTCTTGTCATTCCGCATCCCCGATTAAAGCATTCGAGGACATGCTTGATGCGGAATCCAGCCTAAGACGGTTGCATAGTTTGCTCTGGATTGCCCGGTCACGCCGGGCAATGACGGAGGTGGGGTTCCTCACGCTGAGACACTGAGGCACAGAGTTTTGAATAGTCCCTCCCTTTAGCAAAGACACCCCCCTAATCCCTTCGGAGCTGGTTGAATAACTATTTTTAAAAGCCTTACCACCGCCGAGAACGCAGAGTTTATTTTTTCGTCATTCCCCGATTCTCCCCTCTTGTCATTCCCCGCTCCTTTTTCTTGTCATTCCGCACTTGATGCGGAATCCAGCCTAAGACGGTTGCATAGTTTGCTCTGGATTGCCCGGTCACGCCGGGCAATGACGGAGGTGGGGTTCCTCACACTGAGACACTGAGGCACAGAGTTTTGAATAGTCCCTCCCTTTAGCAAAGAGGGGGCAAGGGGAGATTTGAAATCATTTCTCTTCTCCTTTTCTTGCTCGGCCAAAAAAAAGAGGTTGGGGCCGCCGAGAGCACGGAACTTTCATTTTCAAAGTACTATTCTAAAATTCGAGTCTTACCCTTTGCCGTATTTGAATTCAGATGATAAACTCAACCTATCTGATTTTATGTTGGCCGTTAAAGTATTATTGTCGTAACTGATTATACTAAACATCGATGTTTAGTATAATCAGTTACGACAATAA
>JAHJSF010000161.1 GCA_018830405.1 Nitrospinota bacterium
CTCCCTTTGTCAAAGGGAGGGGCAAAGAAGGTGGGACAATAATAGTTCCCCCCTTTAGGAAAGGGGGGTAGGGGGGATTTGAAAAATTATAATATCTGCACAAAGGAAAGATTAATATATTGTCTGAGATAGACCTGAAAGAATTGGGGGTAGACCCTGAGAGGCTTCCTAAGCATATTGCCATTATTATGGACGGTAACGGTAGGTGGGCCAAGAAAAGGATGATGCCGCGTATCTTCGGCCACAGGGAAGGTGTTAAAACGGTAGACCGTATTGTTACCTTCGCCCGTAAGGCGGGGATATCGGCCCTTACCCTCTACTCCTTCTCATCGGAGAATTGGCTTCGTCCCCAGGAAGAGGTTAGCGCCCTTATGGGAATTTTAAACGAATATATAAAGAACGAGCTAGCCCGTATGCTTCGGGAGGATATCCGTTTTAATACAATCGGCCATATAGACCACCTCCCGCAAACCACCCAAGACCTTATCAACGATGCCAAAGAAAAGACGAGGGAGAATAAAGGTTTAATATTAACCTTGGCTCTCAGCTATGGGTCACGGCAAGAGATTTTGGAGGTGGCCAAGCGGATAGCATCTCTAACCAAGGCTGGTGAGATAGGGGAGGGGGATATAGATGAGAAGTTGTTTGAATCTTTCCTCGATACAAAAGGACTTCCGACCGTAGACCTCTTAGTGAGGACGAGTGGGGAAATTAGGATAAGTAATTTTCTTCTTTGGCAGATTGCCTATTCTGAACTATACTTCACCGATGCCCTTTGGCCCGATTTCAAAGAGAATGACCTGGTTAAAGCGATAATAGAATACCAGAATCGGGAACGTAGGTTTGGTATGACAACAGAACAGTTGGAAAACAAAAAGGAGAATTAAGCGTGTCGAGAATAATAAGTGCGATAGTTGCAATAGCGGCAGTTTTGGGGATACTCTTTTTCGGCGGGGTACAGTTGTTCGTTATAGCAACGATTGCGGTGACTGCCCTAGCGGCTCATGAATTCTACTTTGCGGTGGGGAGAGGCTGGAAAGACATGTACAAGAGGATAGCTACTGTCCTGGCCCTTCATATTCCGCTAATAATTTATGCGAATGTTACCAAGACTCTTGAGCCGTATATGTTTAATATTACTATACCGTTCCTCCTCTATTTTACCTTTAAGGTCTTGCGAGGCCCGGTTATGGTTGAGGAGAGAAATAAATCGATAATGATTCCCTTTGGAATGTTTTATGTAGGCGTTCTTATGAGCTATCTAATCAGGATAAGGGTAATGGAGAAGGGAATATATCTTATCCTCTTCCTCTTGGTAACTGTTTGGGCCTCCGATGCATTTGCCTACTATGTAGGTAAAACTATTGGGAGTAATAAACTGATACCTAAGGTAAGCCCCAACAAAACAGTAGAAGGCTCAATTGGTGGGATAGCCGGAAGTATTATGGTTGCCTATTTGATGGGGCAGTATCTGGTTTTGGGGATGACTCCCAGGGAGTGTATCATTGCAGGGCTGGCTATTGCCATAGCTGGCGGGATAGGAGACTTGGCCGCCTCGCTGATTAAGAGGGAAGAGGGGATAAAAGATTTCAGCAATATTATGCCGGGACATGGAGGGGCTTTGGATAGGGTCGACAGCCTAATCTTCGCGGCGCCGGTCTTCTTCTACTATCTCTTGTATATAGTTAAGATATAAATAGCTACTCTCCCCTTTTCCTTTTTGCTGAATGGAGGGAAAAGGGGGCAAAAAAACACCTAAATTAACAAAACTTTTTAAACCTTCCCAAAGTCCTTATTTGGGGTTAGTTAATCGTTGCAACCAATTGATATTTAAAGAATATTTCGGTTAAGTGCCAAGTTTAAAAAAAATTATCTATTATATGAAAAAAACTTGTTGACTCTATTTTTTAGTGTATAATTCTTTATCAGGAGGCTTTTAAATAAGAGTCTATTTTCTTTAATATGGAGAGAAAACAGATCATTTTAATTAAGCCGTTAACTTTTGTTGGAGGTTTAAGTAATATGGAGAAGAAATTGGGGAAGTTGTTGTTGGCGGTTGCTTTTGTAGCAGTAGCCGGGATTGTGGTTGTTGGTTGTGACAAGCCTGCCAAGACCGAGGCTCCTGCAACAACAGAGGTTGCCGCACCAGTAGAAGCTGAGAAGCCAGCTGAGGAAGTAGCCGCACCTGCTCATGAAGAGGCTGCACCTGCCCATACCGCAGAGCCGGTAGCTGCACCTGCAAAACACTAATACTGTATTTGCTTGCGCGAAAGGCCGCCCTTTATAAGGGGCGGCCTTTTTTTGTCCTTTTTCAGGCATCTCTTCTATTATTGTCGTTATATATCCCCTATAATGGTCAAAGTTAAATATTAAAGACATTAAAGGGATCGAAATTTATTATGAAGAATATCGTTATTCTCGGCTCAACCGGTTCCATAGGGGTAAATGCCCTTGATGTTGTTGAGAGAAACGGAGGCAGATTCAATGTTGTAGGACTGGCGGCAGGTTCTAATCTTCCTCTACTCCTTGAGCAGATAAACAAATTTTCCCCATCCAAAGTAGCCCTCTATGATTCATCTTTAGCCAAAGAACTGCGGGAAATTTTATCGGGGAAAAAGATTGAAGTCTTGTCAGGCATAGAGGGGATAATAGAGGTTGCTGCTATGGAGCAGGGGGATCTGGTTCTTTCCGCTATTGTTGGGGCTGCCGGTCTACTTCCAACTTATTCAGCCATAAAATCTGGGAAGGATGTTGCCCTGGCCAATAAGGAATCTCTGGTTATGGCCGGGGCTATTATGATGGCTGAGGCTAAAAGGTCTGGAGCAAAGATTATTCCGGTGGATAGTGAACACAGTGCTATATTTCAAGCGCTAAACGGGGATGTAAAGAAGAAAAACGTCAAACGTCTTATCATTACCGGGTCGGGGGGACCATTTAGAGGGTGTTCTGCCGATCGCCTGAATGAAGTTACAGTAGCGGAGGCGCTCCGTCACCCCAATTGGAGCATGGGTAAAAAGATCAGTATAGATTCGGCCACTATGATGAACAAAGGCTTTGAGATGATAGAGGCCAGGTGGCTCTTTGATCTAGAACCGGGTAAGATTGATATCCTGATTCATCCCCAAAGCATTGTTCACTCAATGGTCGAGTTTGTCGATACCTCCATAATTGCCCAACTTGGCATTCCAGATATGAGGCTCCCAATATCTTATGCCCTAAACTATCCGGATAGGATAGACGTATCCCTTCCCTCACTTAACCTTGAAGAGATTACTCCCCTTACCTTCGAAAAGCCGGATACAGATATCTTTCCATCTATAAAGTTTGCGTATCAGGCTATCAGTAAGGGGGATACATATCCGGCCGTCTTAAATGCCGCTAACGAGGTAGCGGTGCAGGCCTTCATAAGCGGGGAGATTCGTTTTCCTGATATTCCGGTAGTTATTGAAGAAACAATCTCTGCCCATAATCCCTTTAAAGTAAAAAATATTTCTGATATTTTAAGGGCCGATAAGTGGGGGATTAAGAAGGGGAGAGCAGTTAAGGAGGGGCTGGTTAGAAAAGGGTCTTAATATCGCTCCGCTTTCAAGCTTCCCCCCCTTTTTTCGTCATTCCCCGATTTGATCCCCCAATCAAGTTGGGGGACGGAATCCAGTAATTATATCTTCATACAGATCTTTCCAATTTTCTGGATTCCCCAGTCAAGCTGGGGAATGACATGTTTTGTTTCGGGGGAAGATCAAATGACATGTTTTGCTTTCCCAAAAACTATTCTATATGCCCGATTCTCTTACGCTGTTCCCCTGTTAAAATTCCGCGTGTTTCAAGCATTGCCTTGAATCTCAGATCACTTAGCTCGATTACTAATTTTTGCATTCTTTTATGCGGCACAAGCAGATCCTGATTGTGGGCACTTGACCTTAATTTTTGGTGATATTCCCTTCTGGCCTTAAAAAGTTCTTCTCTTTTTGAGGTTAACTTATCACGATATTTTCCGCGAATCTTTGTTATCTTTTCTTCCTGATCCTTATTTAACTCCATTCGCCTGCCCCAAGGGGCATCTTTTCTTATGCCTCTTCCTTGCCTGTCACCTATGTTGTTCATACGACCTCCGCTCCGGTCGCAGTCGAACGATTCCCCGCTCCTGTGGTATCTTTCCCCATCCCTCATGCCTCGACTATCGGCCGAGGCACTATAGGCGGTTGAAAATAAGATTGCACTACTTACTAAAACAACTGCCATCTTTTTCATCTCTAATCTCCTTCTAAAATTTATCCTGCTACTTTAAAACTTAGAACCCAATCGACCTTTAACGTTAAAGTGATTTTCGCTTATATACTGTTTAGACCGTTGGTAGATTGAAAAGGTTCAACTACAATTCCATTATTTCATTTATTTCTGCTGTTAAATCATTATCCCAATAATCTTCGTAGCCTGTCTCCCACACATATTCCACAAAGTCGCCTGTTTCAGCCATTTCCAGGGAATTATCTTTGGTTGTCTTTCCGATGGGGAGAATAATGGCCGCAACCAGCAGGGCTGCGACCGCTATTGAGGCCGGAATGAAGATGTAAGGATTAAAGAACTGTTTTAGTTTATCGAACAGGCTTTCCTCCTCAAGGGGAGGAGACTCCTCAGCCGATATTGCCTTCATTATTCTATCCTCAAGGCCGTCTGAGGTCTTTGGGATGTCTGGGGCATTCTTTTTGAGGAAAGATACCAATCCCTCATCTTGGTTGTCTAAATCATTATTGTTCATCATAATTCTATCCCCTCCTTTCTAAAGTATTCTCTAAGGTTTTTTCTGGCGTGAAATAGCCTCGATTTTACGGTCCCTTCTGAAATCTTCAGAATCTCTCCGATCTCTCTTATCAATAACTCATCTAAGTCATGAAGGACCACTACGGCCTTATGTTCCGGAGAGAGTGTCTTTAAGGCCTTTTCAACCATATCCTTCCCATGATAATCGGATTGAATGTCTGTATCAGATTTAACCGAATCCTCATCCTCAAGGGGTATGTTTTTCTTATCCTTTTCTCCATCTGATCTTAGGGAATCAAAGGCAACATTCATGGTAAGGCGGTATATCCAGGTGGATAGATAGGCCTCTTCACGAAGTTTTGCAAACCCCTTCCATATCTTTATGAATACCTCTTGAGTAAGATCATCAAGATGTGTGGTGCCGGCAACCCTGCTTAAGGTCCCCCTTATCTTTCTCTCGTTTCGCCGATAAAATTCTCTAAAATACTCCTGATTTGTATTCTTGCTTAGTTTAAGAAGCTCTATATCTGAAATCTTTTCCACAACTATTATTTTTCTCCGCTAAGATACGAGTGTTTGTGATCCTAAAAATTTCTTTCTATGTAGTTTAGACTAAAAAGGGGTGAAAAAGGTTCAAAGATATTTTTTATCAGGAAACTACGTTAGAGGGAGGAGGGGGCTTGCAGCACCCCTCCGGCGATGGGGTAATGATTTTAGACTATAAAGTCATTCAATAATAAAGAGATATAAACTACCGCTTGGCCTTTGCCTTCGATTGACTCCATTTTGGTTTACTGCCGTGGGAACTTGTTCTGGAACGCTGCCCATCCCTATGCCCCAGGTTCGGCCTATTCTGCGGATTAGGCTTTTTAGGTATAAATGGCCGCCTATCTAAATTAGACTCGGGCAGGTCATGTGTTGGTTCAAAGCCATCGATAAATTTCCTTGTTAATATCTGTTTGAGGAGACGTTCAATATCGGATAGCTGCTGAAACTCATCGGCACTGACCAGAGATATGGCCTGCCCGCTGGCCCCGGCCCGGCCTGTTCGCCCGATCCGGTGGACATAATCTTCCGGCACGTTTGGTAAGTCAAAATTGACTACTTGAGGGAGGAGATCGATGTCTAATCCTCTGGCCGCAATATCGGTGGCTATCAGAAATCTAACCGTCCCTTTTTTGAAATCGGCCAAGGCCTTGGTTCTGGCTCCCTGGCTCTTGTTCCCATGAATGGCCGCGGCATTAATACCACTCTGCTCCAAACTACGGGTCAACTTATTTGCCCCATGCTTGGTACGGGTAAAGACAAGGGCCTGTGACCAATTGTTCTCCTTAATCAGATGGATAAGGAGGGGGGTCTTCTGTTTTTTGTCGGCCGGGCATATCCAATGCTCTACCAATTCTACGGCAGTATTACGCGGAGTTACTGAGATCTCAACAGGGTTATTAACCATCCCCTTGGCCAGGTTACGGATATCCTCCGAAAAAGTGGCCGAGAACATCAGGTTTTGACGGTTCTTCGGTAAAAGGGCCAGAATCTTGCGGATATCGTGGATAAATCCCATATCGAGCATTCGATCCGCCTCATCCAGAACCAACACCTCTACCTGCCTAAAATTAACCGCATTTTGTCTGTAGAGGTCAAGGAGACGCCCCGGTGTTGCAACCAGGATATCAACCCCTTTTCTCAGCTTCATCATCTGAGGGTTTATATTCACCCCGCCGAAAACGACGGTGGAACGTAAACGCAAATGTTTTCCATAGGTGTCGACACTCTCTGCAATCTGGGCCGCCAATTCACGTGTAGGTGTTAATATCAGGGCACGCACCTGATTGGCCTGAACCGAACCCCTTTTAGATAGTTTATCTAAAATAGGTAAGGTGAAGGCGGCAGTCTTGCCGGTACCCGTTTGGGCCGCGGCCATAACATCCTTCCCCGCCATAACCGCAGGTATGGCCTGGAGTTGAATAGGGGTAGGGGTTGTGTAGCCCTCTTCGGCTACCGCTTTAAGGATAGGGTCTGATAACCCCAATGTTGTAAAACTCATAAAATTTTCTCTTCTTTCAATATATTAAAATTTGTTTGTTATATCTGTGACGTTACACCTCTTTCCCCACTATTCTATATATAGCTCGCAAAAGGGAATATGTATCCACTCTTAATGGATTGCCATGCGACAACTGCACAAGATTTGAATTGTTTTGACTAGGATGCTTCTATTCTAGTTGAGGGGAGGTCTTGAAACGCGGCATTTCTCGGTCAATAATCAATCAGTTGCCACATACTACGACTATTCTGGGGAATAAGCAATAGGAAAGTTGGATTTTAAAACCTGTCCCATTTATGTTAGTTTTTTTACCTGCTTGGATACGGCAAATGGAAAGTAGGCATAAACTGTTACGGCTCTTCGCGTAAGAGTGTGGGTCATTTTATATCCCCTTAAGCATACAAGTCAGTATTTTCAGCCTCAGATACTCCTCGTCTCATGAAAGGAGTCGAAGAGGTAACTGGTTTTAACTTTTGTGATACTATCATAAACAACCTTGGAGGATTTAAAATGGAGAGTGACGCTAAGAAAGCAGTCGTGAAGGCCACGGTTAAAAAAACAGTTAAGAAGGCAGCCAAGAAAGTAGTTAAGAAGGCTCCTGCCAAAAAGGCCCCTGCCAAAAAGACGGTTAAGAAGGCAGTCAAGAAGGCTCCTGCCAAAAAGGCAATTAAGAAGGTAGTCAAGAAAGCAGTTAAGAAGGCCCCTGCTAAAAAAGCAGTTAAGAAGACGACTGCCAAAAAGAAAAAATAGATATAGGTAATTAGTTGTAAGAAGGGCGGGGATAATATCTCCGCCCTTTTTGTCCCTTAAAAGACCTGTTTACGATTGTTTCGGAAACTTCTCTTACTGTTTGGAGAGATGTCTTTTATTCTTATTGTATGCGAAGGAGAAAATTGATGAAGAAGATTACTATAGTCGGGGGAGGAAATGTTGGGGCTTCAACGGCTCAGCTTTGCGCCTACAAAGAATTAGGAGATATCGTCTTAATGGATCGGATTGAAGGGTTTCCCCAGGGGAAGAGCCTTGATATTTTGGAGTCCGCTCCCCTTGAAGGGTTTGATGTCAATATAATGGGAAGTAATGATTATGCTGATGCTGCCAATTCTGATGTTGTGGTTATAACTGCAGGAAAACCGAGAACCCCGGGGATGACACGGGCTGATCTTATACATGTGAACTCGGAAATTGTTAAATCTGTTACCGAACAGGTTATGAAGGTTTCCCCAGATGCCTTTTTTATAATTGCCTCAAACCCGCTTGATACGATGTGTTATGTGGCCAAAAAGGTTGGAGGTCTTAAGAGAAACAGGATTGTCGGTATGTCAGGGGTGTTGGATTCAGCCCGAATGAGGACCTTTATAGCCCTGGAGTTAA
Source organism: Nitrospinota bacterium (assembly GCA_018830405.1). GTDB lineage: Bacteria > Nitrospinota > Nitrospinia > UBA9942 > JAHJSF01 > JAHJSF01. The sequence continues at coordinate 8,183 of JAHJSF010000161.1, forward strand.
ATGTTGCCCCC
>JAHJSF010000162.1 GCA_018830405.1 Nitrospinota bacterium
GCTGTAGCCGACCGGCCTTTGACACGCCCGACTTTGTCGTCAATCCTCGCTATACAACCCCCTATCCCCCTTTGTTAAGGGGGAATAAGGGGGTTGTGCTGCGGTTGTCTTCGTGCCGGTCGAGCCAAATTCTCGGTCTTGATACTGACGCAGAATTAGGCAACTAAACACTAAGATAATCTCTACTTCAGGCAGCTCCTAATTTGCCGCGCATCTTTCTAAAATCAACCCATATATCGGCCAGGCCGAAAAGAATTGTCAGCACCCAAAATATAGGCTGAGAGAGTATTATTCCATAAATGGCCATCTTAACCAATATATGCAAACCCCACTTCTTAAAGAGAAATACCGTAACCGATATCCCCTGCAAGAAATATAAGGAACCCATCACTATAAGGATATTCATCCCTATTATACGGGCAACACCGAAGGATAGGAGCATAAAAATTCCCCCTCCTATGGTAACCCATATAAGACTATCCGGCACCCCCCAAAAGGCAACATCCACTCCCCTGAAAAGGGTTGCCCCGTAACGCTTGGCAACCATATAGCGGGCGGCCAGGGCGTTTATGACAACGCTCATAATAGCCCCAACAGTAAGAATGGCCGGAATAATCGTAACCATCGTCTTACTAATAGCTGCTATCTCCTTCTCCCCCATCATCTGCTGGTCAAAACTAATCCCCATATCAGTATACATCTTAAAGGTACTTCTGATATTATCGGCCACCATCGTTTGTAGGGAAGTGATCAAACTATGTTCCAACCCGGCTGAATAGATGGCCAACAGAATACCCCCGGCCAATAGGGGAACAATCGTCCCTGCAATCATTATCGGGTTCCACTCATAACCTCGGCGAGCCAACTCACCCACCAGAAAGGCCATCAGGGCATACTGAACAACAAACAAAACACCAAACTCTTTTCCTACAGCCAGAGTCAGCAGAAGAGCTATTGCCCCGCTGGCCAACAACCCGGCCCTTCTCCCAAAAAGATAATATATTATTATCAGGGGGAAGGGGGTGAATGAGTTGATCACAATACCAAGAGGCGGAACAAACACCATTGATACGGAAAAGAGGGTAGCAAGCACAAACAGCTTCCATACCTCAAACCTCATATCTATATTCCCCGTTCCGCTCTTCATAACACCTTACAAGGCAACCGGTACGGCTATATCCCGCCAAAGATAGGGGGAGATAGCCTCTTCGGCCAACCTACTTGCTTGTATAGGCAAGAAGGGCTATATGTCTGGCCCTTTTAACCTCTCTGGTTAAGAGACGCTGATGCTTGGCACAGTTTCCCGATATTCTCCTTGGTACTATCTTACCCCTATCCGTAAGGAGACCCTGAAGGGTCTTAATATCCTTATAATTTAGGACAGGAGCCTTTTCACCGCCGACACAAAACCGACAGGACTTCTTTATGGAAAAGAGAGTCTTAAGGTCATTCTTATCCTTATTTTTGTCTCGTTTTGTCGCGTCTCTTTTTCTCTTAAAAGCCATTACTCCTCCGTTTTAATACTTAACAGTTAGAAAGGAATATCATCCTCTATAACATCACTCGGGGGATAGTCGCCTGCTCCCCCGCTTTCATTCTCATCCTTGGGCTGAAAATCTGCCCCCGGCTTGCCGCTGAGGAACTGAACATTCAAAGCCTTAACATCCAGTTTGCTTCTCTTCTGGCCATCCTCCGTCTCCCATGAACGAAAACGAAGTGTTCCCTCGATAAATACCCTACTCCCCTTGTGAAGGTAGGTAGAGCAGGCCTCGGCCGGTTTGCCGAATACGCTTATATCAACAAAACAGACCTCCTCCTTCATCTCTTCCCCCGACCTGTACTTACGATTAACAGCTAACCCAAAACCGGCAATAGCCGCCCCTCCGGCGGTGTACCTAATCTCAGGGTCTCTGGTTAAGTTACCCATTAGGAAAACCTTATTAACGCTGGCCATTATTCATCCTCCTCTATTGTGGATTCAAGTTCTCCAAGCTCATCATCTTGGGAAGACAATACACCTGTCCCTTCGTGCAACAATATGGAATGCCGAATGATGTCCTCATTCAGAAGATAACTCTTTTCAAGGCGAGCAACAAACTCAGGGTTGGACTTGAATACTACCAGGATGTAATGCCCATATTTCTGCTTCTTAATCGGGTAGGAAAGCTTCTTTTCACCCCAATCTTCAAAAGATTCTACAGACCCGCCATCACCTATGATCAGATCTTTAACCTTGTCGGCGTATCCCTTAACGGTCTCCACGCCAAGACTAGGTTTTAAGATAAAAATAGTCTCGTAACTATGCAACTGCTATTCACCTCCCCTCGGATATAAAGCCCCACCTCACAGGATGGAGCAAGGAGTTAACAAAAAAAACAACTTCCAAAAACCACAACGGATTGATTATAAGGTTATACACGACCACTATCAAGAAAAATTATATTTTTTGTAGCGAGCAGATAAACTGTCCTCATCTGTAGCAC
>JAHJSF010000163.1 GCA_018830405.1 Nitrospinota bacterium
ATTCTCATGCCGCCACCTCCATATCTCTTTCAACCAGGAAATTCCCCATCTGGTGTATGAAGCCATCCGTGGTTTCGTATGTTGCCGCATGGGTCTGGATATTGCCGGAGGGATGGGTGATGTTGGTGGTGGTGTAGGTGGTGTTTAGGGATTTGATGCCGAGTTCTTCCATTGTATGGAGTTCCTCCGCTGCGCTGATGCCATCGGAGTTGGTATCTTGCCAAACCTTTAGTTCGGCAAAGGCGGCATCGTTGATGTCAATCTTCCCATCTCCATTATCATCGAGATCGGCCAGGGCCTGGAGTCCGTCTGTGGCGATTGCCCCGCTTTTTAGAAGTGTGTTATCCCCAAAGAGTTCTCTTCCATTGTTTATAAGCCCGTCATTGTTTCTATCGAGAACCAAGAGTCCATCATCGGGACTCGCCCATCCGATCTGTTCGGCAAAACCATTGGCGTCATGGTCAAAGTATGCCCCGGCATCAACGCCGATTGTTTCGGTTCCATCCCCATCCAAATCAAGGATGAGTGGGTCTCTTCTAACAACAGGGAGTGCCGTGCCAATGGCGGTGTTGAAGGAATCGGAAACGATCTGGACGATATCCGACAAGTCGACCAAATCATTATAAAATTCCCCTATTTTTCCACCTATTTCATCAATAGTGGAATCGATAAAGTCCTGAATATTTTGAAAAATTCCCCCAGGCGGTGGTTCTACCCACTTCCGCAAGTCACTGGTGTCTGTAATCAAGTCGCCTTTCTGGAGCTTGTCATTAACCCTCTGTCCGATATCAGGATCTAATAAGTTGGTCCAGTCATTTAGAGCTTCTTCCCCGATTTGCCTGCCTTGCTCATTATTCCATAAATCCATGTTGGTTTCCGAAGCGTCGTTTGGATTGCTCGCCTCATAGTCATCCATTAAGATCTTTGCTGCACTTGGTCCGAACCAGTAAGTGAATTCCGCACTGATATAGGCATGCCGGAACGCATCTCGCTGATCATTACGTCCACCCGCGGGTAGACTGAATCTATCCGCTTCTTCGTGTGATTTCTGGATTAAATACTTAACTACATCCTTCTTGTAGCCATCAAGAGATGCTAAAAGACTGTCGAGGTAGGTATCTAGACTCATTGTATATCTCCTAAATTTGAACCCTTTACGCTAAGGTCGTCTTTAAAAAGACAATTAATACTTCGTTTGCAAAATAATTACATTTCATCAAGTCGATAAGCTTTACGGCCATTCTTTACAGTCAACACTAACTTTGCCGCTTGTTTAGAAACGCATTTTTTCTGTGAGACATGGCTTGCATAGTCAGCGGTCTTAAATCGATTTATTGGTATGCTTGTCACAGCTCGACGAACGTCGACAAAAAGAATCCCCCAGTGCTGCTCATCATTAATCCAGTGCAACTTATTAAAGTCCTTGTATTCAAATCCGAGCATTGAGTTTACGGTTTTTTCATACTCGTACGGCAGAATCACACACGCCATCTCCCATTCAAAATCAACCACGTCTTTCAGGAAAATACTCTCTCTTCCAGCTTCCATTGCTTGAATGAGAGATAGTGCTGTCTCTGGATTCTGGCTGTCTACACGTTCGTTGGTGCAACTACTCATGGACAATACTAATAAGAGTAGCGTTGCTGCGAAGGCGCAGTTGAAAACGTAACGTCTAGCCGTTCTGAGGACACAATACTTAATTAGAGAAATATACAAACGGATTGCGGATAGGTGTGGTTTAAAAGCTGAAACGTCCCAAGGGTTGAGCATTTTAACACCCCCTAAATGTTAATGAAGGAAGCCGCTTACTGCTTATAAAACTAACGCTCTGGATTCCGGCTCGGAGGCCGGAATGACAAATGTCGAAACGCTTTTGGTACCGCTATTAAAAAATGCCGGAAAGGCATCTTCTTTTTGTGGGTGGATTGGAGCCTGAAGGTTATAAAATTATTAAAGTTTTGTCAAATGTTTTTTTGTGGTTCCCCGCTGAGGATGCGGAGAAGGAAAGGTGATTAACCACAGATAGCCACTGATATGCACAGATAAAGAAATTAGAGTTTCAAATCCCCCCATCTCTCACTTCCTTTTTTGCTCGCCAGTTAAAGAAGTGTGTTGCCAAAAAGCACACAATGTGTTAACTTTTAAGCCGATGAAACAGATAAACTGGAGTATGGAAAAGAGCCTGAAACTGAAAGAATTAAGGGGGATCTCCTTTGAGGATATAGTTTATTATCTTCAAAAGGGGGATGTCTTGGATGACTATTCACATCCCAATCAGAAAATATACCCTGACCAGAGAATAATGGTAATCGGCATAGATAATTACGCCTACCTCGTGCCTTATGTGGAGGATGCGGAAGAAATATTTCTAAAGACCATTATCCCCAGCAGAAAGGCAACAGATATTTATTTAGGAGGAGAAAAATGAAAACTGGTTTGAGCAAAGAAGAGAAAGAGATATTGGATAGCTTTGAGAAGGGGGAATGGGTTCCGGTAAAAGACCTTTCAAAAAGAAAGGCGGAATTGATGAAGTATGCCAGAAACGCCTTAAAGAAAGATAAGCGGCTAAATATAAGAATTTCTGAAAGGGATCTGACTGAACTGCAAAAGAAGGCGGTAAACGAAGGGTTGCCCTATCAAACATATATTTCCAGCGTGATTCACAAGTTTATCAGCGGGCAACTTGTAGAGACAAAAAAATAGGCTGCATAGATGTTAGTCTCTCCTTTGTCCTCCTCCCCCGTGGCAGGGGAAGGAATATGGTGGGGGGTGATTATATGAGAGGCCTTGATGGAAATTTATAGAACAGTGTGATACTTTGAAACCAGTAGTCGGAGATATAACGTGCAGAAAGGTCTTGAGACAGATTAGACTTTGGCCAGAGAAGGTGATTTTTAAGACCATTTTTACATTAGATTTAGAAGATGGAGGTATGAGATGAGCACACAATTCGTAGTCGATGAGTCGGGCAAGAAGACAGGGGTAATCTTAAAGCTTGAAGAGTATGACGAACTATTGGAAGACATTCATGATCTGGCCATCATTGCTGAAAGAAAAGATGAGACGGCAATCAGTTTTGATGAGCTTAAAGGTAAATTGAAAGCCGATGGTCTTATTTAAGATTGATCCAAAAGGGTCGCTGGGGCATGATTTAAGGAAGATTGACAAACAGTTCATTCCAAAGATTCTTGAAGCTATTGAAAGTCTTTCAGAGAATCCTTTCCCTGTGCAATCAAAAAAATTGAAGGGGGCAGAATCAAGTTATCGGCTACGGGTGGGGGATTATAGGGTAATTTATCAGGTCGACGCCTTGAATCAGACCGTAACTATTTATCATGCACGCCATAGAAAAGATGTTTATAAAAGGTAAAAGTTTAACCGCTACATGGACTGGATTCCGCATCATGTGCGGAATGACAAGATTAGAAAAGAGAACTACTTGAAATTTATCCCGAATGTGAAAGCTATCAGCGGGACGAGGTGCATAACCAGCATTATGATAAGGGGATAGAAGACCCAAAGCATGTAGGTCACATCTCCCTCCCCGTTTTTAATTATCCCCCTTCCGTAGGAAAATATATAGGGGAGAGATGAAAGGATAGCCAGCACGTCCCACCCTATTACCCAGATCGGATATATTCCGGTAAATATTCCTTCAGACTGCACCTTAAAAAGGTAGGCCAAGGAAATTACAGCCCCTGCAAAATTAAATAGGATAATGAGAGGCAGGAGAAGAGACTTGGAAAAATCTTTGAACCACCCGTAACTAACCGAGTTGTCCTCCTTACCCAAACCGATAATTGATAATATCCCAACAAAGGCGGATGAGGTATTGATGAACATATCGCTCAGGCCATAGTAGCGTGCGGGATGAAGCCCCTGCTGCAGCTCATCGACAATCCCAAGCATGGAGGCGCAGATAAATATGAGTATAAATATGCCTCCCCCTTTATAGTCTAGGGAAAAGAGGTAGAAGAGAAGCCAGGCCATGAGGATATACTCAATGATATGGATATGCTTATTAGGGTTTGGTTCTAACTTTATAATGGAACAGACAATCACCAGGGAGAGAATGGTGGTAATAATGGTCTTCACCCAACATTTTTTCCTAACGGAGATTAGGAGAAATATCAGACCCATGAAAATTAGAACAAAGATAGGAACCCTACCGGCCAATTTGGAGGAATAATTCCTGACTATTGTCCTGTAGATTACTATTACGTGCGGCAAAAGGAGGGTGTAGAGGGTTACCGCCAACCAGAGATAAACCCTCTTTACGCCTTTCCCTTTAATATCCAATATATTTTCGGACATATAGAGATAGACCAATCATTAGCTGACTAAACACGATATACGCCTTATGCTATCTATCGTGATATGTCAGGATCAATTTTTTTCTTTAAGGGCGACATGGGCCGCCGCCAATCTGGCAATCGGAACCCTATAGGGAGAACAGCTTACATAGTCCATCCCAAGCTTATGACAGAAGGCCACTGAGGCAGGATCGCCCCCATGCTCACCGCATATACCTATCTTAAGGTTTCCCCTGACCGACCTTCCCTTTTCAATACCCATCTTAATAAGTTCGCCAACACCCGACTGGTCTATTGAGACAAACGGGTCGATGGGGAGAATATTCTTACTGAGATAATCCCCCAGGAAGCTCCCTATGTCATCTCGGCTGAAACCAAATGTAGTCTGAGTAAGGTCGTTTGTCCCGAAGGAGAAGAATTCGGCCTCGGTAGCAATCTGGTCGGCTGTAATAGCAGCTCTCGGCAACTCAATCATTGTACCGACCATATATTCAACCTTTACCCCATGTTTAGCCATAACCTTTTCAGCAACCACTACCAGGTTCTTCTTGGTGTAGGAAAGTTCGTTTATATGACCAACTAAAGGTATCATTATCTCAGGTTTAACAACCTTCCCCTCCTTGGCCAATTCGCAGGCCGCTTCAAAGATAGCCTCGACCTGAATCTCATATATCTCAGGGTAGGTTATACCGAGCCTACAGCCTCGATGTCCCAGCATAGGGTTGAACTCTTTAAGCTGATTCGACTTCTCCTTAATCGCATCCACAGATATTCCCATATCGGCGGCAATCTCTTCCATATCCTTTTTGGTATGAGGAAGGAACTCGTGCAGAGGCGGGTCAAGAAGCCTTATCGTTACAGGAAGACCATCCATAACCTTGAATATGGCCTTGAAATCCCCCTTCTGCATCGGAAGAATCTTCTTCAGGGCTGTCCTGCGCCCTGCCTCATCATCGGCCAATATCATCTCACGAACCGCCTTTACCCTATCCCCCTCAAAGAACATATGTTCGGTTCGGCAAAGCCCTATTCCCTCGGCTCCAAACTCTTTGGCGATAGCCGCATCATGCGGGGTATCGGCGTTGGTTCTGACACCGAGTTTTCTGGCCTCATCCGCCCAAGCCATAAGCTTACCGAAATTACCGGTTAGTTTAGGTTTTATAAGTTTAACCTGACCATCCATTACCCTGCCGCTGCTTCCATCAAGGGATATATAATCCCCCTCTCCGTAGGTATATCCCTTGGCCTTTAAAATCTTATTCTCTTCATCTATACTCAACTCGCTGCAACCGGCTACACAGCATCGCCCCATCCCTCTGGCTACAACTGCGGCGTGAGAGGTCATACCCCCACGCCCGGTCAATATCCCCTGCGAGACATCCATCCCTCCAATATCCTCCGGAGATGTTTCTTGACGGACCAGTATAACCTTCTCCCCCGCCCCGGACATCTTCTGGGCTGTCTCGGCATCAAATACTATCTTACCGACAGCGGCCCCTGGGGAAGCCGGAAGGCCTTTGGCAATAACGGTAACTTCGGATTTAGGATCAATCATCGGGTGGAGAACCTGGTCTAACTGCTCAGGCTGAACCCTCAAAACAGCGGTGTTCTTATCTATAAGTCCCTCGGCAACCATATCAACGGCGATGTTAATGGCGGCTGTGGCCGTCCTTTTACCGTTTCTTGTCTGTAGCATATAGAGCTTATCATCCTGGATGGTAAACTCCATATCCTGCATATCTTTATAGTGGGCCTCAAGTCTTTGATATATCTCAACGAGCTCATTATATATCTTTGGCTTATCTCGCTCTAATTCAAATATAGGTTTGGGTGTTCTTACCCCGGCTACAACGTCTTCCCCCTGCGCATTGATAAGGTATTCGCCGAAGAACCTCTTCTCCCCTGTGCTCGGGTCTCTGGTAAAGGCAACCCCTGTTCCTGAATTATTTCCGGTATTGCCAAAGACCATCGCCTGAACGTTAACGGCCGTGCCCCAATTGTGGGGTATATTGTACATATTTCTATACTTTATGGCCCTCTCATTGTTCCAAGACTCAAAGACCGCATTAATACTTAGTCTCAACTGCTCCTTGATATCAGATGGGAAATCTATCCCCTTCCTCTCCTTTACAATCCCCTTGAAGGCTAAAACAAGCTCCTGCAGGCTGTCCTTGCAAAGGTCTGTATCAAGTTCGACCCCAATCGACTTTTTCTTGGCCTCAAAGACCTTATCAAAGTCCCTCTTCGGTATTTCAAGGACAACATCGCTGAACATCATTATGAAACGGCGGTAACAGTCGTAGGCAAATCTTTCATTCCCTGTCTTTTTAGCCAGCCCCTCAACTGTCTCATCATTAAGGCCTAAGTTTAGGACAGTATCCATCATCCCCGGCATAGAGGCCCTGGCACCGGAGCGAACCGAGACCAATAGGGGATCTGTTGTATCACCAAACTTCTTGCCAAAGTCAGCCTCAAGCTTGGCTATTCCCTCTTCCGCCTGCTTCCATAGTCCATCTGGATACTGGTTATTATTGGCAAAGAAATCGTTACATACCTCTGTTGTAATAGTAAAACCTGGAGGAACAGGTATCTTAAGGTTAGTCATCTCGGCCAGGTTAGCCCCCTTGCCCCCCAGCGTGTTTTTCATTCCGGCATTTCCCTCAGCCCCCTTAGAACCGAAAAAATAGACATATTTCTTCGACATCACCAAGCATCCTCCTTTCAGTTTACCGCTAACAATAGATTAACCGGTTGAGACAACATCAAGTCATTAAACCTTACGCATATAATAATATAAAACAGGCTACGTATAGCCTTACTTAACAACAAGCTTACTAAAATCGGCTATTCCACTAAAGAGAGAACTAACCCTCTTAAGGAGGGAAAGCCTATTATCCCTGACAGTCGGCTCTTTATCCATAACCATTACCCCATCAAAGAAGAGGTCAACAGTCTCTCTGACGGCAACAACCTCTTTCAATGCCCCCTTATATTCTCCTCTATTGTATAGGGAGGAAACCTTATTCTCTACATTGATCAGACTTCTGTAGAGGGCCTTTTCGGCATCATCCCTGAAGAGTTGAGGAGATACTTCGGGTAAGGAATCTACCCCTTTTAGAATATTCCCGACTCGATTAAAGGTAACAGCCAAAGACTCAAAATAAGGCTCTTTTTTGAGGGAAGCAACCGCCTTAACCTTTTCGATATCATCGGTCAAATGGTCAAAACTGGCGGCAAAGACTCCATCTATTACATCATATTCTACCCCTCCGGCCGTAAGCTGATTCTTTAAGCGAGATATGAAGAAACCTCTTATATCTCTTTGAATTTCATCACTATTCCTTGTCAGCTTGGCTCCATAACACTCTATAGCCCTGATAATAATATTGGATAGGCTAAAGTCCCATTTATTCTTCATTATGATATTCATAACGGCCAGTGACTGGCGCCTGAGGGCCAACGGGTCCTCTGATCCCGAGGGGATAAGCCCTACCCCGAAGCAACCGACAATAGAATCTATCTTGTCTGCAACATTTAGAATGGCCCCTATCTTAGTGGAAGGTAATTTGTCCCCGGCAAAGCGGGGGAGATACTGCTCAAAAAGTGCCTCCGAAACCTCCCTCTCCTCTTTTGAACTTCCGGCATAATCGCGCCCCATTATCCCCTGAAGCTCAGGAAATTCGTAGACGACCTGGGTCATCAGGTCTGCCTTAGAGAGATGGGCGGCCCTAACGGCAGATTCTTTAAGGGAGGGATCAAGAAGCTCGGCGATATAGGCGGCCAAAAGCTTAACCCTGTCCACCTTCTCAGCCAAAGTACCCAACTTATCCTGCCAAACAACCTTTGACAGCTTGGAATTATAATGCTCAAGGGGCTCGCTTCTGTCGTTGGCATAAAAATATTCTGCGTCGGCAAATCTGGCCCTGACCACCTTCTCATATCCTTTACGGACCAATTTAGGTTTTGTAGAACGGTTGTTGCTGACAACTACAAAATAGGGGAGGAGGTTGCCTTTAGTATCGGCTATGGTAAAACACTTCTGATGTTTTTTGATTACCTCTATAAGAAGTTCTTTAGGAAGTTTTAGATATTTTTTCTCAAAACCACCGAGAATCGGGAATGGATATTCGGTCATACTTACCGTTGTCTCAAGGAGACCTTCATCCATTATAAGGCTCCCCTTAACAGAAGAGGCTAAAGATTTGGCCCCTTTAAGAATAATCTTCTCCCTCTCTTTTCTATCAACAATTACATAGCGTTTCAGAGATTTATCAAGATATGACTTAAGGTTACTGACCTTGAATTCCCTCGGGGCCAAGAAACGATGTCCGGTAGAAATGTCACCGCTTTTGATATCTCCAATCTTAAAATTGACCACCTCGGAATCGTACATAGCCACTATCCAATGGATCGGCCTGACAAAACGGGTTGCCCCCCCCCCCCCCTCATTGTCTTCGGGAAGGAGATAGATGAGATAATTTCTGGCAAGGCCTCGGCCAAAATCTTCTTGGTCTTCAGCCTATTTTCTTCTACAACAACGGCCAGATATTCCCCCCTATCCTTCTTTTCTACGTAGACCTTATCCATAGAGACATTTTGACTTTTGGCAAACCCGATGGCAGCCTGGGTCGGTTTCCCCTCGGCATCGTATGATATACGTTTTGGGGGGCCGATTACAGTTCTCTTGAGGGCTTCTTGGCTCGATTTCATCGAATCTACATGTAAAACTAAGCGGCGCGGGGTACCGTCTACATAGATGTTTTCAAAGGGAAGCCTGTACTTGGTCAATATATCGGAGGCCACCTTTTCAAGGCTGGCAATGGCGGAAGTAAGATAATTGGAGGGAATCTCCTCCATCCCTATCTCTAAAAGAAGTTCGCTCATTTCTTCTTTCTTTTCCCCCCTTTCTTAAGGAGGGGGAAACCCTTCTCCTCTCTTGTTTTAAGGTAGCCCTCGGCACACTTTCTGGCTAGGTTTCTGACCCGGCCGATATAACCGGTCCGCTCGGTAACACTTATAGCCCCCCTGGCATCAAGCATGTTGAAGGCATGGGAGCATTTTAGACAAAAATCGTAGGCGGGGAGGTATAGCCCTCTATCTATATTGGTCAAACATTCCCCCTCATAGATATCAAATATTTTAAGGTATGATTCAGGATTGGAGACCTCAAAGTTATAGGTAGAAAACTCAACCTCATCCTGGTGATGAATATCTCCGTAGGTTATATCCCCCTTCCACTTTAGGTCGTAGACATTGTCTACCCCCTGCAGATACATGGCGATTCTCTCAATGCCATAGGTAAGTTCAACGGTAACCGGAGAAAGCTCTATACCGCCGGCCTGCTGGAAATAGGTAAACTGGGTAACCTCCATCCCATCTAGCCATATCTCCCAACCAAGCCCCCAGGCCCCCAAGGTTGGAGACTCCCAGTCATCCTCAACAAAGTGGATATCATGCTCCTTAGGGTCTATATGGAGCTTTTTTAGGCTTTCAAGATAAAGTTCCTGAACATTTAAAGGGGAAGGTTTTAAGATAACCTGAAATTGATAGTAGTGCTGAAGACGGTTCGGGTTTTCCCCGTAACGACCGTCGGTAGGTCTGCGGGAAGGCTGAACATAGGCCGCGCTGAAGGGTTCCGGCCCGAGTATACGCATGAAGGTAGCCGGATGGAAGGTTCCCGCCCCAACCTCCATATCGTAGGGCTGCATTATCAAGCACCCCTGATCCGACCAGAATTTTTCTAACCTGCTTATAACTTCTTGAAAATCTAACATATCCTCGAAATTGTATGGCCTATAAAACCATCTATAACATGCTAAATAACCCTATTTTTTCCTCTTATTGAGCTTATAATCCATACTATCCACGATGGCCTGCCAACTCGCTTCTATAATGTTACCATGCACCCCGACCGTGCCCCAAGTACCTGAGCTATCTCCCGATTCTATAAGAACCCTCGTCTTGGCCTCAGTGCCGCTCTTCCCGTCCAGAATACGCACCTTGAAGTCTACCAGACTAACATCTATTAGTTCAGGATAAAATTTATAAAGCGCCTTTCTAAGGGCGTGGTCAAGGGCATTAACAGGGCCATTCCCCTCGGCAGCCGTTATTTCAACCTTTTCCCCTACCTTTATCTTGATGGTTGCCTCTGAAATAGGCTCCTCATCCTTATTTCGCTTTTCAACAATAACCCGAAAACCGATTAGTTCAAAGAATTTCTTTCTCTTCCCTTTGGCCTCGTTCATCAGAAGCTCAAAAGAGGCATCGGCCCCCTCAAACTGATACCCCTGCCCTTCAAGGTCCTTAAGGCGTGAGACTATATTAGCCACCGTCCCATCCTTGGAATCTATATCCACCCCATACTGCTTGGCCTTAATAAGTATATTGCTCCTGCCGGAAAGCTCCGAAACCAGAATCCTTTGAACATTGCCAACCAACTCCGGTTCGATATGCTCATAGGTCTTAGGGTTCTTCATCACCGCGCTGGCATGCACTCCTCCCTTGTGGGCGAAGGCGCTCTTCCCAACATAGGGGCGATGATTGTAATGTTTCATATTGGCAATTTCATCCACAAAGGCGGAGACCTCGCTCAATTTGGCAGCCTGTTTGTCAGTAACACACTTCTTTCCAAACTTAAACTTGAGGTTAGGGATGATAGAGCAGAGATTGGCATTGCCGCATCTCTCCCCATAACCATTTATCGTCCCCTGCACCTGGGTTGCCCCATGGGCCACCGCAATAATAGAATTGGCCACGGCCATTTCGGTATCGTTATGGACATGTATCCCGATAGGTAGCTTCACAGATTCGGCAACAGCCTTCATGATATCGGGAACCTCAGTAGGCATAGTCCCCCCGTTGGTATCACACAGGACAATCCAATCCGCTCCCCCTGCCTCAGCTGCCTGTATCGCCTTTATGGCATATTCGGGATTTCCCTTATATCCGTCAAAGAAGTGTTCTGCATCAAACATAACCTCATCGACATGCTTCTTCAGGTAGCTGATTGAATCAAAGATCATCTCCAGATTCTCTTCCTTACTGATTCTGAGAGCATCTCTGACGTGCAGATCCCAGGCCTTACTAAAAAGAGTGATGACAGAGGAATTTGATTTTAGGAGGGCCTTGATATTCTCATCGTCGGCAACCTTACTCTTGGCCCTTCTGGTGCTCCCAAAGGCGGCAATCTTGGCGTTTTTAAGGGTGTGCTTTTTAATCTCGGAGAAGAAGGCGGTATCCTTAGGATTGGCCCCCGGCCATCCTCCCTCGATGTAGTCTATCCCCAACTCATCGATCTTAAGGGCAATCCTTACCTTATCCTCCAGGGAGAAGGAGATATCCTCCGCCTGCGCCCCGTCGCGTAGAGTCGTATCGTATAGTTTTATTCTATTCATCTATTCATCGTCCTTTTTTGGTTTTTTTGGGCTGTCCCAGTGTTTAGTTGCATAAGTCTGCGTCAGTACCAAGACCGAGAATTTGGCGCGGCCGGCGCGAAGACAACCGCGGCACAACCCCCTTATTCCCCCTTAACAAAGGGGGATAGGGGGTTGTATACCGAAGATTGACGACAAAGCCGGGCGTGTCAAAGGCCGGTTGACTACAGCAAGATTTAGGCAATTAAGCACCTAAGTCAAAGACCTTATGTAGTACGTTGGCAGCCTTCTTTAGCTGCTTCTCAGAGATAACACACGATATCTTTATCTCCGAGGTGCTTATCATCATAATATTGATATTCTCATCGGCCAAGGCCTGAAACATCCTGGCCGCCACGCCGGAATGACTCCTCATCCCAACCCCGACAACGGAGATCTTTCCTATCTTCGGATCAAGCTTAACATTGTCCGCCCCTATCTTATCGGCGATATCCTCGGCGATAACCTTGGCCTCGGCGGCGTCATCCTGAGGGACGGTAAAACTTAAGTCTGTCTTGTTGTTTCCTCCAACATTCTGGATTATCATGTCAACAACTATATTCTTCTTGGCAATCCGGCCAAATATCTGGGCCGCTATTCCCGGACTATCCGGGACGCCAAGCAGTGTAATCTTGCTCTGGTTCTTATCGGTAATAACCGCAGATACTATCTCACTTTCCATCCTCTTATCCTCCTTAACGATCAGTGTCCCTTCCCCCTCCTCAAATGTAGGGATAACCTTTATAGGCACCTCATACTTGGCAGCCATCTCAACGGCCCGACTATGCAGAACCTTGGCCCCAAGACCAGACATCTCCAGCATCTCTACATAAGATATGCGGGGTATCCTTCTGGCATCGGGGACAACAGCAGGGTCTGAGGTATATACCCCATCCACATCGTCCTTACAGATGATACACTGGTCGGCCTTAAGAGCGTGGGCTATAGCCACCGCCGTAAGATCAGAACCGCCTCTCCCTAAGGTAGTAACCTCCGATTCTTCCGAAATCCCCTGAAAACCAGCCACAACCGGGATTCCCCCCGCACCTATAATCTCGTTCAGCCGCCCAACATCTATCCTCTTTATCCGTGCCTTAGAGTGCATCGAATCGGTAACAATCCCCGCCTGCCTTCCGGTTAAAGAAGAGGCCTCGACCCCCAAAGTATTAATAGCTATAGTAAGAAAGGAAGCAGACACCCTCTCCCCATTAGAAAGGAGAAGATCCATTTCTCGTCGGCTAGGGTTTGGGCTAAACGACTGGGCCATCTTGGTTAGGCGGTCCGTTTCGCCAGCCATGGCCGAGACTACAACCACAACCTTGGTACCCTTCCGATAGTCAGCCACAACCTTATCGGCCACCTTCTTTATCTTCTCCACGCTCCCAACGGAGGTTCCGCCAAACTTATATACAGATAAGCTCATATTATAACCAAGTTACAAACAAGATAATAAATAGTTAATTCCCGAGCAACAACTCTATCAGTTTATGCCCCTCAGGGACAAAAAACTTGCTCTTCTCGACTACTCTCTCTGAAAAACACTCCCCCCCCTCAATCCCCTCTAAGGGAGGGTAGATGGCAAAAGGAACCGGCTCGGCCGAGTGGGTGCGGAGAGCAATAGGCGTTCTATGGTCAGATACAAGGAGTATCCTATATTCGGGGAAGACCTTCATCCCCTTAAGGATATTCCCCACAACACGTCTATCAAAATCCTCTATTGATCTAACCTTCAATTCGACAGAACCATTATGCCCCGACTCATCGGGAGATTCAACATGGAGATAGACAAAATCCTTATCTTTTAATTCGTTCAAGGCATACTCCGCCTTCCCCTCATAATTTGTATCTACATATCCGGTTGCCCCCGGGACATCTATAGGGGTAAGACCGGCAAAAATTCCGATTCCCTTCATAAGGTCAACAGCAGCGATTACCGAACCGGTAATCCCAAAACGCTCCTTCATGGTAGGCATGACCGGAACCCTCCCCTGCCCCCACAACCAGATACTATTGGCCTTTAAATCGCCGTTATGCGTACCGACATACTCTTTGATAATTCCCTGCGACCTATTCATTAAATCATTCAGGATATCGGCTCTACCCCCCTGCGGAAGATAGCCTTTTATCTCTTGGCCGCTAATGTCATGCGGGGGAGTGCATTTTAGTTTTTCATTCCCCCCCTTCCAAACCATAATATGGCGATAACTCTTGCCGGGGTAGAATTTGAACTCCTCATTCCCCAACCGTTCATCAAGAAAAGAAATTAATCCTGCCGCATCCTCTGTAGAGACATGACCGGCGCTGAAGTCATCCATAACCGTCCTGTCATTCCCCAAGGTAACAAGGTTACATCGGAAAGGGATATCTCCCTCAGCAAGTTTAATCCCCATATTGGCCGCCTCAAAAGGGGCTCTACCGGTATAATATTTCCTCGGGTCATAACCAAGGATAGAGAGGTTGCAGACATCGCTCCCCGGAGACATCCCATCGGGGACGGTGTTCACCATTCCGACAGAACCCTCTCTGGCCATAAAATCCATATTCGGGGTATGGGCGGCCTCGAGGGGAGTTTTATTGCCCAACTCTTCTATCGGATAATCGGGCATCCCATCGGCCAACAAAACTATATATTTCAAGACAATTTCCAATCTGTTAAAAAATAAAAAACTTAAAAATCAAACAACTGATTAATAATAACAGACTGCCCATTTGTAGGCAATTAGATAAGGCTTTTTGCACCGCCCCCAATTAAAACCATACTTCTCTCCCCTCTATTGGGGAGAGACATGAGAGAGGGGTTACAAACAAAAACATAGAATAGATTCCTCCCTTTAGCAAAGGGCTGCCCTACCAACTCCCCCTTTCGTGAAGGGGGGATAGGGGGATTTAACCGGCTTCTTACAACTCAAACACCAAATAGAAGTGAAAAACAGAAATATTGTTTACATTGGCAAACGAAATGCTATAATTGCAGACTGCATTTCGTTATGGGGCTGTAGCTCAGTTGGGAGAGCGCTTGAATGGCATTCAAGAGGTCGTCGGTTCGATCCCGATCAGCTCCACTTTTCTTCTGTAACCTTCCAATATCAACATCCTAAGGGCCTTTACCGCCATCTCGGTTCTGTTTTTTGCCCCAAACTTTTTAATTACTTCTCTCAAGTAATTTGGTACACTTAGGAAAATGAGCAAGTATAAATTCACACCTTATTTTGAAAATGAAGTTTTACGAAAACGGCCATATATCGAAAAAGAATGGTGTGTCCGAGTACTTGAGAATGCAATACGAATAGAACCGCAGGAAGATAACCGATTTCGTTTCTGGGGGTTATTGAAGAACTTGACGGTAAAATTCTTCGAGTTGTCACCCTTGCGGATAAGGTTACCATTCATAACGCTTTTCCAGACAGGAGGTTTAAATCATGAAACTAAACTACTATCCAGACACAGATTCTCTCTATATTGACCTAGCTTCCAAGCCAAGTACTGAAAGTCGAGAGGTTTCAGAAGGCGTTGTTCTTGATTATGGCGCCGATGGGAATCTTGTTGGCATAGACATTGACAATGCCAGCAAGAAACTGGAGCTTAAAGAGATGAGTTTAAGCAAGTTGCCCTGGGAACTTCAAACTATCTCGGCCTAAGCGAAGAGTCAGCCAGTTCATTTTTGTAAGAGGTCGTTGGTTTGATCCCGATCAGCTCCACTTTTCTAAGAATACTCTAGTAGTTCAACAAGCTTCGGCTTAATCTTATATTTTGTTTACTTACGCTCGATATGATGGAAAGTGTTTCCGCCTATTAACACTGTTAAGCGAGACCGCTTGCTCCCTCCGGTCGCTATAGCGGTCTCGCTTAACGCGCTGGTGATTGTTTTTTGTTTAGTTGGTTTTTTGCAACCTATTTACGCCCAAGGGGCAGGGATAGAATGGGACATCTTAAACTAGGAGGTCAATGAAACTATACCAAGAAGGAAACTATAACAAAGCTATTCTTCTTGCTGAACAGGCACTCAAGGTGGCAAAGGAAAATGTCGGCCCCGATCATCCCGATGTGGCAACCAGCCTGAACAACCTTGCAGGACTCTATTATACTCAAGGCAATTACGCCAAAGCCGAACCGTTTTACAAACGTTCGCTGGCAATCAGGGAAAAAGCCCTAGGCCCCGATCATCCCGATGTGGCAACCAGCCTGAACAACCTTGCGGACCTGTATAGAACTCAAGGCAATTACGCCAAAGCCGAACCGTTTTACAAACGCTCGCTGGCAATCAAGGAGAAAGCCCTAGGCCCCGACCATCCCTCTGTGGCAACCAGCCTGAACAACCTTGCGGTTCTCTATGATACTCAAGGCAATTACGCCAAAGCCGAACCGTTTTACAAACGCTCGCTAGCAATCTAGGAAAAAGCCATAGGCCCCGATCATCCCGATGTGGCAACCAGCCTTGAAAATCTAGCTTATTTATATAGAGCCACAAATAGAAAAAGTGAAGCACAACGGTTAGAAAATCGTGCTACTAAAATACGAAGTATCAAGAGGTAGTAATTGGCTAACCACGCGCTGCACCTGACCTTTCCCGCCGCTTCGCGGTGCTCAAGGCAGGTGAGCTTGAATGTTAAGGGGGCAAATTAGAAATGAGTGAGCCCCAAAAATTAGAAACAACGATTATTGATTTTGTTCCTCAAGACTGGTTTAAACAACCAGAGAATAGCAGCATTTGGATTTCTGCTTTTCGAATACTACGTGTTGACAAAAAAGATTTCGCAAGAATAACAGTTCATGATTATAAAGACGCAAGAATACTAATTCTTTATGGAGTTTTAGATTATCTGGATTCCGGGGAAATACAGGTAGGTATTGCACAGAATGGAATGCTCAGCTTTACCGGGCAACCTAAACTTACAAAAACCCCAGAAAGTGGATGGCTAATTGTAGTGCAACCCTTTCAAAAAGATGGTGTAAAACCAAATGAGTATACGATTAGAGTAGCGGCAGGATCATACGCATCGGTTTACACCGCTATCAATGGTCGAAACATGGCATTTGAGTTGGTATTCGAAAACACGATTTTCCTTGCAAATAGAAATATATCGGCTTCAACAGATTCTGCTATTAATCCTTTAAGTTTTCCTAAACCTGATATTTCTAATGATCAACTAGATTTTATTCATAATGTAGGCAAGATCATAGAAGGTTTGGATGAAAATAAAAAACAACGAATAAGAGTCTCTTTGCATTGGTTTAATGAAGGAATGAATTCCAAAGGGTTGGATGAATTTATTAAGCACTGGATTGCATTGGAAACGCTTGGAATGCCTGATACTACAAATATTAAACCATTAAATGAAAGCTTAGCGAATGCATATGGTATTTCTGTTCCTGAAGCTTCAATTAAGTTTGGCATTGGCAAGATTTTTGGGTTACGAAGTCGTGTTGTTCATAATGGTGAGGACATTCCAATTCATTCATTGTTATCTGAATACCTCAAGAGCATCTATGTCGACATTCTGCTGGATCAACTAGGTCTAAAGTCTCAGCAAAGAGCTGGGAAAATAATAGATAGTCCTGAATTTGATCTCGAGAAGTTGCTACATATCCAAAAATCAACCCCTTAACTTATGCATTCACCCGACCATCCCCGCCGTTCCTTCGTCACTCTGGGGCTGGCGGGTGATGCCACGGGGGACAGGGGGACAGGGTCAGGTCTTGCAATGACACTTTTTTCTTAACTCATAAAAACATTCCAGAATTAAATCTCCCTCCCTGCCTTTAACCGCCATATCATTTTTAGGCTTGAAATAGGTTGATTTAAAGAAACAAGCCTCAAACTGTCTGAGGCAGACTTCAGTCTGACGAGTTTTTGAGGCACCTTAATCAACCTCAATTTCAGGCCGTCAAAAAATGAACAGGCCGGCCTTCTTTCTTCCTTTTCTTGGACGAGCAAGAAAAGGTAAGGAAGTGCCGATTGCAGGGATAATGATTATTTGCAGTCCATGCATAATGGCAATACAATGGACAGGTGTATTTAACTATTAAAATTAACCAACCTAACAAAGGAGAGAATCATGGCTAAGGGGAAAGATGTGCAAAAGTCAGTTAAGAAAAAAGCGGAAAAGACACTGAAAGAAAAGCGTAAAGATAAGAAGGCCAAAAAGGGGAAGTAAACCCTTAATAAAATATGGTTTTAGATAGATAAGAATGTTGTGCCCTGATGCCTAAATGGTCAGGGCTTCATTCTTGACAAATTGTCCTAAGCCTCATAAACACTGTTTTCAGAGACATTCATCTTTTAGTCTGCATCTTGCCTTTGTTACTTATCGATATTAGGTGAGACGGCAAGTAAATTCTGTAAGTATCTTCAAATGTCGTAATCAACAAAGCACTATTGGGGATAAGGGCCGAGGCAGACGAGGTTTCCGGTTACCTATCCGACAATAGTAATAATATTTACTAAGGAGTTCATGGAAGAAGTAAGAATAGATCTTAAAAAGGAACAGAAGGCATCCCTCAACAGGCCTCGTTATAATTACTCTATGATTTCGAGGATATTCTTCTTTAAAATGGATTTTCTCACCGGCAAAGAAACCACACTATCCAAAGTTAAACTTATAGAATCGCTGGCCAGTATACCCTATAGGGCTTGGGAGATGCGCCAATACGGCCGGCTGACCAATAATTATAAGAACCTATCCCTAATAAAAGAGGGGACCGATATTATAAAATGGGGAAGAGAGGCGCAGGATAATGAGTATTGGCATCTGAGGGTTGTCGAAGAGAAGATGAGGGAAGATGGAGAAAAGGATGCGTGGTATCTCACCCCCCCTGTTCCCTACCTCATTGCCACCTCTTACATTATATTCTCTTGGTTACTGGCGCTATTCAGCCTAAAACAGGCCTTCCTTTTCAATGCTGAGTTTGAGGACCACGCCGAACACGTCTATGCTCAGTTCGTTGAGGAACACCCAGAATGGGACAAGCAAGAAGTAAAAAGCAGTTTGGTAAAAGAGTATGCCGACCTCCCCTCTTGGGGATATGTATTCAGATTAATCGGACTCGACGAACGAGACCATAGGAACAATAGCTTTATATTAGCTGGCCGGCCTGAACTGGTTGTGAAGTATGAGGGGATGCCGAACAGCGACCTTGTCTAACAAATACAGACAAAGAATTATTTAATTTGTTTTTCAAGGAATAGAGCTTTTTGACTTGGGTGCTGACTTGGTTGGTTCTGAAGCGGTATAGAAACAAAAGATAAATGGTGCCGAAGGGGGGAGTCGAACCCCCACACCCTTGCGGACACTAGACCCTGAATCTAGCGCGTCTACCAATTCCGCCACTTCGGCACATCATAGTGCTTAATTGCCTAAATCTTGCTTTAGCCGACCGGCCTTTGACACGCCCGGCTTTGTCGTCAATCCTCGGTATACAACCCTCGGTATACAACCCCCTATCCCCCTTTGTTAAGGGGGAATAAGGGGGTTGTGTTGCGGTTGTCTTCGTGCCAGTCGCGCCAAATTCTCGGTCTTGATACTGACGCAGACTTATGCAACTAAACACTAGAAAACGATTCAATAAATCTAACCTATTTTTGTATGATATGCAAACTTTGGGTGATTTCTAAAATTTGCCCCATTTTCTGATGCCTTTTGTTGTCCGAATATGTAGTAGAATATAGAATGTTTTCAAAAGATAGAGAATAGCTTGGTTGGTTGATATGAAAGATAAGAGACAGAAGATAATAGGCATTGTCGGGTCGGGGATTTGTGATGAAAAGATTGCCGCCCTGGCCGAGGAGACGGGCCGGCTGATTGCCGAGGCGGGCTATACCCTGCTTTCCGGAGGTTTGGGGGGCGTTATGGAGGCGGCTTCGAAAGGGGCTAAGGGAGCGGGGGGGCTTACCATCGGAATACTTCCCGGGAACAAAAGCACGGATGCGAATAGTTTTATCGATATTCCGATTGTTACCGGTATGGGGCACGCCCGAAATATTATAGTTGTGCATAGTGCCGATTGTATTGTCGCTATTGCCGGGGAGTATGGAACTTTATCGGAGATTAGTATTGCCCTTAAGATCGGGAAACCGGTTATAGGAATAAAAACTTGGGGGCAGTTACATGGTATAATTGAGGTCAAGACAGCTGCCGAGGCGGTAGCCAAGTTAAAGACATTTATTTAGTTAGTAATTATTTAGGGATTTATAATGTTTCGTAATTTATCTAAAGGTTGCTTAGGAGTTGTTCTCCTTCTAATGATTCTATCAGTTACAGGCTGTGCCAAAATACCGACCAGTAGTAAGGACCCTATCTATATCCTTGATAGGGGGAACTACTATTATGCGAAGGGGAATTATATGGAGTCGGAGAAGATGTACCAGAGGGTTTTGAACGAATTCCCCGACAGTCCCTATCGGGCCGATGCCCTAATGGGTTTGGCCGATTCCCTCTTCTATCAGGAAGATTATGGTAGGGCGGCTTTGAGTTACGTAGATTTTTACAACCTTTATCCGACGCACCCTAATGTGATTAATGCCTATTTTTACAAGGGTATGAGTTCTTTCAATGAACGTAAAACTTTTGATAGGGATCAGACCAATGCGATTAAGGCGATAGAAGATTTTGAGAATATTACGAAGAGTGGGCGTTTTCAGCAGAGCATATTCTACGGGGAGGCCTCAAAGAATATTGAAGTCTGTAAGAGGCTTCTGGCTCAACATATATTTCATGTCGGTAAATATTATTTCAAGACCGGCGCCTACGGTTCTACGATTACAAGGATGGAGCAGCTTATAAAGGAGTATCCGAATGAGTCATATCAGGATGAGGCGGTTTTCCTTATAGCGGAGTCTTATTTCCTTAAAGGTAACACCAAGATGGCGACAGAGTATTACAAGAGGGTGAGTGGCGAGTATCCCGGCAGCCAGTTGGCCGCAACGGCCAATGAGAGGATTGCCGAGATAGAAGAACGTACGAATAGGTTGATTTCAAAGGGAAAAAGTGGTTAAAATCAGACTAACCGTTGAGCTGCTATGAAAAGATTTGCCGTAGTTTCTATATTAGTGCTGTTGCTGCTTCCTAAAAATGCTTCGGCCGATATATATACCAAAGTAAGGAAGGATGGCACGATTGTATTTACTGATAACCCTTCAGGGAGCGGTTATCGTCTCTTAAGCAGCAAGAAAAGAAGCCCCCATTTCGGCTATGCCGCCTATAGCCGTAAGTATTCCAATGAAGAGATAGACGAGAAGATAGAGTCTGTTGCCCGAGAAAAAAATCTTGACCCCCGCCTTGTTAGGGCAGTGATAAGGGTTGAATCAGATTTTAATCCGAACGCCATTTCCAATAGGGGGGCTATCGGTCTTATGCAGCTTATGCCCGATACAGCCCGTCTTATGAGTGTTAACAACCCGTTTGATGCTATGCAAAATATTGAGGGGGGGACGACCTATCTGGAAACTCTGCATAGACGCTACAATGGAAACATAGATTATATTTTGGCCGCCTATAATGCCGGAGAGACGGCGGTATCTCAACATGGGGGGGTTCCCCCTTATGCGGAGACGGTCAGATATATCAGGAAGGTTAAGCAGTACTACAAATCAGGTTTAGAAGATACTCTTTAATTTCCCCCCTCCCCTGTTTTTATTGTAACCCGGCCAAAGGTTTTATTAAGGCCGGGCCTTTTACCGACAAAGGGGTAAATCATTCAAAAAGTCTCATCTGCCTTGTTTTTGTGTCGCTGCAAAATTCTATCGGGTAGTTTCCGCTGAAACAGGCCGAACAAAAGTTTTTACTATTTTCGCCGAAGACATTAAGCATATTTTCTATAGAAAGATATTGAAGTGAATCGGCAGTGATATATTTTGTTATCTCCTCTATGCTATGAGTAGCGGCTATCAGTTCTTTCCTGCTTGGGGTGTCTATCCCGTAGTAACAAGGGTATGAGGTTGGGGGGGAACTTATTCTCATATGCACCTCTTTGGCTCCCGCCTCTCTAATCATCTTGATAATCTTTCGGCTGGTCGTCCCCCTAACGATAGAGTCGTCTATAACAATTACTCTCTTGCCGGCGATAACACTCCTGATTGGATTAAGTTTCAGCTTTACCCCAAAGTGTCGTATAGATTGTTCCGGTTCTATGAAAGTCCGTCCCGTGTAGTGATTGCGTGTAAGACCAAGGTCGAAAGGTATCCCCGATTCTTCGGAGTAGCCGAGGGCTGCCTGCATGCCTGAATCTGGTATAGGAATAACTATGTCCGCGTCAACATGAGTGGTGCGGGCCAGCTCACGCCCCAGTTTTCGCCTAATTTCGCTTACATGATGACCGAATATGTAACTGTCAGGACGGGCAAAATATACAAATTCAAAGACACATGACGATATTTTGGCCTTTGGAAATGGGTGATATGATTTTATCTCCCCTTTGTCTGTTATATGAATCAGTTCTCCCGGCTCTATCTCTCTAACCAATTTAGCCTCTATCAGGTCGAAGGCACATGTCTCTGAAGCAACTACATAGGCATCACCGATTTTTCCAAGGAGCAAAGGCCTGAAACCGGCCGGGTCTCTGACGGCAAAGAGGTTCTTCTCATCCATTACGACTATTGAATAGGCCCCTTTGATAATATGTAGGGCCCCGATAATTCGGTCTAATAGCTGGCCGTGGTTATGTTTGGCGATTAGATGAACCATAACCTCGGTGTCCATTGTGGAATGAAATATCGAACCGTAGGCTTCTAATTGATCCCTAAGGATGCTGTCGTTGACAAAGTTGCCGTTATGGGCAATGGCTAACGGCCCCAAGGCGTAATCAACCAGTATAGGCTGGCAGTTCTTTATGTGGGAAGAACCGGTTGTTGAGTATCTGTTATGCCCTATGGCTATATTTCCATGAAGTTTGTCTAATTTATCCTGGGTAAATATATCGGCCACCAGACCCATAGCTACCTCTCGATAGAAGTTAGTTCCATCCGATGAGACTATGCCGGAACTCTCCTGCCCCCTGTGCTGAAGGGCGTGTAGTCCCAGATAGGCCATTTTGGAGGCCTCGGGGTGTCCGATTATCCCCATTACCCCGCATCCGTCTTTAAACTGGTCGTTTGATTCTGAATCCATTTTTAATCTTTTCTTAAATTTAAGCCATGTATGACGGGATGGCCTCTGCCCAAGCCTTTTTTATCTGCTCAATTGGACAGGATATTGTTTGGTTATTGTTTACCCTTATCGAGAGGTTCACCCCCCCCGTTTTTCCCAAGTAAGATGTCTCTATCCCATTTGCAAGAAATAGTTCTTCAAGGATATTTCTATCCTTATCAAGAATAGATACAATAATCCTTGATTGCCCCTCTCCAAAGAGAATATTGTCTATCCGTCCATCATCCTCTATAGATACCTCAGCTCCAAATGTTTTATCCCCCGACATGCATGATTCAGCGATGGTTATGGCCAATCCCCCTTCGGAACAGTCGTGGGCCGAACGGATGATTTCCTTGTCTATAGCGGCTAGGAGAGCGGTTTGCAGTCTCTTCTCCGTATCAAGGTCTAGGGGAGAGATGGTTCCCTTTTCAAGACCATGAATTAGGCTTAAATATTCACTTCCGGCCAAAGACTTCTTGTTGGAACCGATTAGAAAAAGGAGTTCCCCCTCCCCTTTTATATATTGGGTAACGCACTTTTTAATATCTTCAACAACCCCGATTGCCCCAATGGTAGGAGTTGGATATATGCCGATGCCGTTTGTTTCGTTGTATAGACTTACATTTCCGCTGACTACCGGAGTTCCCAAGGCGACACAAGCGTCTGATATCCCTCTTATCGCCTCTTTCATCTGCCACATAACCTCCGGTTTTTCCGGATTACCGAAGTTTAGGTTATCGGTTATGGCCATCGGTTTTCCACCGGAACAGGCGATATTACGAGCTGCTTCAGCTACCGCCATTGCACCACCCATGTATGGGTCGAGATAACAGAGGCGAGGATTACAGTCGGATGTTATGGCTATCCCCTTCTTGGTTCCCTTTACCCTGATTACAGAGGCATCGGATCCGGGGAGGGTAACCGTATCGGTTCTAATGGTATGGTCATACTGTTGGTAGACCCATTCCTTGCTCCCAAGATTTAGAGAACCGATAAGCTTTAAGAGTGTTTGATTATAATCTTTAGGTTCAGCAACCTTATCTGTGTCGAAGTTTTGCAGAGCATCAAGATAGGCCGGCCTTTTAGAGGGTCTGTCATATATAGGGGCCTTATTGGATATATCGGCTACCGGTATCTCAACGACTGTTTCCCCCTTCTCAACTATTCTAAATAGACCATCCCCTGTTACCTTGCCGACGACTACCCCTTCAAGTCCCCACTTTTTGTATATATTTATAAGTTCTTCTTCACGCCCCCTTTTGGCGACGATAAGCATTCTCTCCTGTGATTCGGAAAGGAGAAGTTCGTAGGCGGTCATCCCCTCTTCACGCCTTGGGATGTCATCGATGTTCATCTCTATTCCCGTGCCGCCTCTACCGGCCATTTCGCACGATGATGAGGTCAATCCGGCCGCCCCCATATCCTGAATGCCGAGAATGGCGTCGCTCTTCATCGCCTCAAGGCAGGCCTCTATAAGGAGTTTTTCGGTGAATGGGTCTCCGACCTGGACGGTGGGGCGCTTCTCCTCAGATTTTTCATCGAATTCACCTGAGGCCATTGTGGCCCCATGTATCCCGTCACGCCCCGTTTTGGAACCGACATAGATTACAGGATTACCTACCCCTTCACATATTCCGGTGAATATCTTATCCTTCTTGGCTATACCGAGACAGAAGACATTGACTAGTATGTTCCCGTCGTAGCTCCCGTTGAAGAACATTTCTCCTCCAACGGTTGGGACACCGACGCAGTTTCCGTAGCCTGATATACCTGATACTACCCCATCGACCAGATATTTTGTCCTTGGGTGTTCAGGAGAACCAAAACGGAGTGAATCGAGAAGGGCTACCGGTCTGGCCCCCATGGTAAATACGTCTCTAAGTATTCCTCCAACTCCGGTGGCAGCCCCTTCGTAAGGTTCTATGAAGGAGGGGTGGTTGTGACTCTCCATTTTAAATACCGCTACAAAGCCATCACCTATATCAACAACTCCGGCGTTTTCCCCGGGGCCGTGGACAACATAAGGAGCCTTGGTTGGGAGTGTCCCCAGATGTTTGCGGGAACTCTTATAGCTGCAATGTTCGCTCCACATTACGGAGAAGATACCAAGCTCGGTAAAGTTTGGTTCCCTCCCAAGTATGGAGAGAATCATCTCATATTCTGATTCAGATAGGCCATGTTCGGCTATAACTTCTTTGGTGATTTCTTTATTCATGAGACCGCTTCGATCATAGATTCAAATATTAGACGTCCATCCTCGTTGCCGACAATAGACTCCATAGAACGCTCAGGATGAGGCATCATCCCCAAGGCATTCCCCTCTTTGTTGAGTATACCGGCTATATTTAGGAGCGAACCGTTAGGGTTGGTATCGTTACTAACATTCCCCTCCTTATCGGCATAACGGAATAGCACTCTCCCCTCCCCTTCCAACCTCTTAAGCTCTTCAGCGTCGGCGTAGTATGATCCTTCGGCATGGGCTATAGGGAGTGAAATTAGCTTTTTATCATTAAACTTGTTGGTGAACTTAGAGTTGTTATTTTCAACCCTAAGAAAGGTATCTTTACATATAAAGCGGAGGTCTTTGTTTCTTATCATTGCACCGGGGAGGATGCCCGATTCGAGGAGTATCTGAAAACCGTTACAGATACCGATTACAGGATTTCCCCTTTTAACAAATGCCTTTATCTCAGTTAGAGCCGGTGAGATGGCAGCCATAGCACCTGCTCTCAGGTAATCTCCGTAGGAGAACCCTCCCGGAACAATCAGGGCATCACAGCCGTTAAGGTCTGGATTGGCATGCCATATAAAGGCCGCCTCTTGCCCCAAGACATGCTTTACCGCATGGTAGCAGTCATGGTCACAGTTTGAGCCGGGAAAAACAACTATTCCAAATTTCATGAGGGATTTATAATCAGAACAATAGGTTTAAATAATTTAGAAGGATATTACTTCTCCCACTCTATCTCGTAATTCTCTATAACCGGGTTAGATAGGAGCCTCTGACACATCTCTCTGACAAGCTTGTCCCTATCTCCATCTGCGTCATCGGCCAGGGTTACCTCAATATACTTCCCTATTCTAACTCCCTCAATCCCTTTGTAACCGAGAGATTCGAGCGATTTGTGGGCGGCCTTCCCCTGCGGGTCGAGAACCCCTTCCTTGAGCATTACATGTATTTTGGCCTTCTTCACCTATTTAATTCCCTTCTCTGATAGTCTCTTTAAGACCTCCTGGTAGGCCTCTTCTATATTCCCCAATCCACGGCGGAATCTATCCTTATCCATCTTCTCCCCGCTCACCTTATCCCAGAGGCGGCAATTGTCGGGGGATATCTCATCGGCCAGGATTATCTCACTCCCTATCCTTCCAAACTCAAGCTTGTAGTCGACCAGGGTCAACCCGACATCATCAAAGAGCGCAGTCATAATCTTGTTGACCTTAAGGGCCTTTTCACGGCAGATGTCTATCTCCTTCTGAGTTCCCAGACCAAAGGCGCGGACATGGTAGTCGTTTATCATCGGGTCGCCCAGGGCATCATCCTTGTAGTAGAGCTCTATGATAGTCTCAGTCATGACTCTCCCCTCCTCCACCCCCATCCTCTTGGCTAGGCTCCCGGCGGTGATGTTTCGGACGACAACCTCAATCGGGATGATATCGACCCTCTTAATCAGCATCTCCCTATCAGATACTTTTTCTACGAAATGCGTTTTAATCCCTTCTTTTTCCAGGAGTTGGAAGATAAGAGAGGAGATAGAGTTATTCAGTATCCCCTTATCCTTTATGCTCCCCTTCTTCTTTCCATCAAAGGCTGTGGCATCATCCTTAAAATATTGGAGTATTAGCGATTTGTCCTCTGTTTCATAGAGAATCTTGGCCTTCCCTTCCGATATTTGCGCTCCCTGTTTCATAGTCTCTTTTAAATATAGGTTGATTGTTAAACTAATTAACCCCGAAGACCCTGGCAAAGATTGTATCGACCTTGCTCAGATGTTTTTCGAGGTTAAATATCTTCTCCACATCATCCTTGGAGATGTGCGACATGATTGTTTTTTCATTCAGGATAAGGGTCTTAAAGTCTTCCCCCTTCTCCCACACCTTCATCGCCTCTTTCTGAACCAGACGGTAGGCATCCTCTCTCGTTAATCCTTTCCTTACAAGGGCCAAGAGTATGCTTTCAGAGTATATGAGTCCCCCCATCATTTCAAGGTTTCGCATCATATTCTCGGGGTAGACAATCAGGTTTTCTATCAGGTTGGTTGTCTTGAATAGCATATAGTTAATCAGGATGGTGCTGTCGGGGAGGATTATCCTCTCAACTGAAGAATGGCTTATATCACGCTCATGCCAGAGGGGGATATTCTCGAGGGCAGCCATGGCGTTCCCCCTGATAATCCTGGAAAGTCCGGTCATCTGCTCCGAGACTATAGGGTTTCTCTTATGCGGCATGGCTGAAGAACCTTTCTGCCCCTTGGAGAAGAACTCTTCCGCTTCAAGGACTTCAGTCCTCTGTAGGTGACGAATTTCAACTGATATCTTCTCAATCATCCCGGCTATTAGGGCCAGGGTGGTCATAAACTCGGCGTGTCTGTCTCTCTGTATAACCTGGGTAGAGATGGGGGCAACTTTAAGGCCGCACTTTTTACAGACATACTCTTCAATCTTAGGGTCGATATTTCCATATGTCCCGACCGCACCCGATATCTGCCCTACCCTGATGGTCTCTCTGGCGGTCTCCATCCTGGTAAGGTTTCTTTGGCATTCTGCATACCAGAGGGCAAGTTTTAGACCGAATGTTGTAGGTTCGGCGTGTATGCCGTGCGAACGCCCTATCATCGGGGTATTTTTATGTTCCAAAGCCCGCTTCTTCAAAACCTCTGATAGTCTTTTCAGGTCTTTTAGGATTATATCTGAGGCCTCAAGCATCTGGAGAGACAGGGCGGTATCGAGAACATCGGAGGAGGTAAGCCCCATATGGATATATCTGGAAACCGGTCCAACATGTTCGGCTACATTGGTTAGGAAGGCGATTACATCGTGCTTAACGGTTGCCTCTATCTCCTGAACACGCTCCGGCTCAAAGGCGGCTTTCTCTTTAATCGTCTTTAGGGCATCATCGGGGATTTCTCCCATCTCGTTATAAGCTTCACAGGCGGCCAATTCTACCCTAAGCCATGTCTTATATCTGTTCTGGTCGCTCCAGATGGAGGCCATCTCTTCTCTTGTATAGCGTGAAATCATTATCCTAAGCCTATATCTTCTATTAAAATCAATGTAAACTTAACGGAGTGCCTTACCAAGTAAGGCCGTACTGCAACAATTAAATTATGATCGGTACGATCATTAGGGTGGGGTAAAATGTATGCGGTTATTATAGCAGATAAAGAAATAACATCATCCATTTTATTTTTTATCTGTTGGGAAAACAGAAACTCTCTCAAATAGAGACTTATCTATGAAAGATGGCCGAGAAATAGCATTTATAGGTATCGGATCCAACATGGGGGATCCCACAGCTAATTGCCTTGAGGCGATAACCAGGTTGGAGATTGTTGGAGATATAGAGATTCTGAGCCGTTCTTCACTCTACAAGACTGCCCCGATTGGTTCTAAGGAACAGGATTGGTTTGTAAACTGCGTAGTTGGGGTGGCCACTACGCTTGGCCCCCTCCCTCTCCTTAAAAAACTTATGATCATAGAGGATTCGATGGGGAGGGTTAGAAAAGAGAAATGGGGAGAGAGGATTATCGACCTCGATATCCTTCTCTACGGAGATAAGATTGTTAGGGAGGAAGGGCTGACCATTCCGCATCCTCTTATGCATGAAAGGGGGTTTGTCCTTATTCCTCTTGAGGAGATCGCCCCCGATGTCCCCCACCCTGTTCTGAATATGAGTATAAGCCTTGTGGCTGATATGGTTAGGGATCAGAAGGTTGTTAGGATTGGTTAGTTATTCTTCATTTCTTATTCCAAAGTTTATCCTCTTCTCCCCTTGCGGGAGAAGGTTTGGATGAGGGGTCATTCCGCACTTGATGCGGAATCCAGTGTCCTTACCTCTCTTCCTTTTTTGTCATTTCCAAACGAAGTGAGAAATCTCTTTTCTTCTTCATTTCTTGCTCGTCCAAGAAACGAAGCAAAGAAGGACGGCCTACCCATTTTTTACGGCTTGGAATTACGATTGGTTTCGGCGCCTAAAGAACTCGCAAGGCTGTGCCTTGCTCAGACATGCTTTAGGCTTTTTCCTTCAACCAACCTATTCCAATCCTAAAAATGAGATGGCGGTAATGTAAAGCTAAAGCCCGCGACTTTATTTATATAAGGGTCATGACTAGAACAGAGGACATTTTCTGATGATTTTAAGTATCAAAAAGTACAAATCACCACCCCTGTTATTAAACCTA